>JAKBCB010000167.1 GCA_021808185.1 Pseudomonadota bacterium | reverse complement strand
CGTTACGACGAGTTTGTCCGAATCGCCGCAGTGGCCAAGACCGAGCGCGACCGCATGAAGGCTCTGCGCCGGCGGGTCACACTGGCGCGCAGGGCGATCCGGCAGGCGGGCGAGGCCCTGGCCGCCCTCAGCCCCCTGCCCGCGTCCTGGCCGCAACTGGAGGCCGACACGGCCGCCCTGGTGGTGGCCGCGCGGCAGGCAGAGCGGTCGGACGAGCTGGCGGTCATCGTCGGCAGCCTGGAGCGGCGGAAGATCGAGGCCGAGCAGGCGCTACGCGACGCATCCAAAGCTGTGGAAACAGCCCCCAAGGGGAGCGAAAACGCACCCCACAGTATATCTACAAACCTAAACTTGAATCCTTCGGATACTGTAATTGCGATCGAGGAAAGTAGTCGGGCGGCGGAGCCGTCCTCTCCCTCCTCCCCTCCTCCGGTTCCGCGGCTGACGGCGGAAAAGGAATTCAGGCTCAGGCCGGGGCAGCTCATCGAGCTGGCCCCTCGTCTCGGCCGCTACGTGACGCGGGAAACGCCGGCCTGGCCCGACATCGTGGAGGCGGCCGGCGGGTGGCTGCGGCAGGAACTCGGGGTGTCGGCGTCGCTGTGGGGCGAGGCGTGCCGGGCGCTGGGCCGCGAACAGGCGGCGCTGGCGTTGGCGATCGTCTCGACCAAGGACACGGCGCATTTCACGCGCGGCGCGGGCGGCTACTTCGCCGGCATGGTGCGCAAGGCCGAGCGCAGCGAGCTGCGCTTGGAACGGTCGTTGTGGGCGCTGCGCGAGGCCAAATGGGGCAAGGCCGACAAGAGGCGAGTGCAGTGAGACGAAAGCACGATACCCCGTCCTTCAGACTACCATACTCCGGGCCAAGCATTACGGTTGCTTTTGGTAGGAATTTTTGCTACCATAGAACATGTCCAACGTATCCAAAATCAGCGTCGCGCTGACACCGGAGATGAACGACCTCGTGCAGCAGGCCGTCGCGACCGGCGAATACGCGACCGGAAGCGAAGTCATCCGCGAGGCGCTGCGCGAGTGGAAGCTGCGCCGCGAGCTGCGCCAGCACGAGCGCGCCGAACTGCTACAGCTATGGACCGAGGGCCTGGAAAGTGGCCCCGGCCGGTTCGCCGACATGGACGCGATCAAGCGTGAAGCCCGCCGCCGGTTCGAGGCTGCCTCGCCCGAACCGGATTGAGAGGACGCTTGCCGAGCTGCATACGCACCGCCCGCGCGGAAGAAGACCTGATCGAAATTTGGCTCTACATCGCGGGCGACAACCCAGGCGCCGCCGACAAGCTGCTCGACCGCATCGAGGCGACCTTCGGTCTCCTTGCCGAGAACCCGGTGCTTGGCCCTGCCCGGCCCGACCTAGCCCCGATGCTGCGGTATCTCGTGGTCCGAAACTATCTCATTCTGTACCGGCAAATCGACGATGGCGTTGAGATCGTCCGTGTCGTTCACGGCGCTCGCCACCTTCCGGACGTGATCTAACCCGCGGGCACCTTCCGATGCGTACGGATCGCCAGCATCTCAAAGCCGTCCGCGACCCCGCGCGTCATCGGGATGAACTGAGGCGTGCCACGGTGCTCGGCCGCGTGGTGTCGGGACGAAGGGCGTCCCGATCCATCGACGCGCTGCGCTGCGTCGAACAAAGGGCATGCGCAGCAGCTTCAGGGAGCAGCGGGTTCCGGCGCGCCGCACGGGTGCTTGCCCGCCATGACGCGGTAATTGGCGAAGGAACGAATTCGCTAATAGACGAATGCGCGAAAGGACGAAGCCGGCCAACTCAATGGTCGCCGGCGAAGGTCCGGCGCATTTCCGCGATCGTGAGCATGAGCGTCATCGGCTCGACCGGCGACACGCGAAAGCCGAACCGCTCGTAGAAGGCTTTGGCCTCGTCGGAGATCGCATGCACCAGCATTGCCCGGACGCCGATATTCTGCGCCGTGGACAGAACGCGCAGCACGGCGTCGCGGAGCAGATCGCCGCCGAGACCCCTGCCCCGCCAAGTCCGGTCGATCGCCAGCCGGCCCAGCAGCACGACCGGCACCGGATTCGGCATATTCCTGCGCGCCCGGCTCGTCGCGACGCCATGCACCACGGAACCGGCGGCCAAGCTGTAGTAGCCGACAACCCGCGAACCGACGCAGACCACGAAGGTGCGGGAGCCGCCATCGACCTCGTTACGCAGCGCGTGGCGTTTCAGCCAGTCGTCGAGCTGCTCGACGCCGCATGCGAAGGCTTCAACCTCGTGATCGGCGCCAAGAGGCTGCGGCGCGGTCAGCCGCGGAGAACCGGAGCCGCCGCCACTCACGCTTCCCAGGCCGGCCGGCGGTTGAGAAGCTCGCGCAGCCGGGGATTGTCCAGCGGGGGCCGGTCAAGCTCGGCGACGAAAGCCTGCCAGCGTTCGTCGTCAAGCACGAAGGTCCGGCGATCGGCCAGCGTGTCGAAGGCCGCCTGCAAACCGCGATCGAGCAGGAAGTCGGTCAGGGTCTTGTTCTCGACGGCCGCGGCCTGCATCAGCGTGCGCTTGGCCGCCGGCGTCATCCGCAGATCGACGCGCTCGGAACGGTTATCGGGTGTGATCGTCATGGTCATATCCTTTCCGACGCCTCTTAATATGTGTACATTGTCAGGACAATGACGAAATTCAACGCGCTAATTAACGATTGAAATAATTAGCGAATTCGCTAATTCTTGCCGTCGTTCAGGGCTTCCCATGCATCGAGCGCGGCGAACAGCAATTCGTTGTGCTTGAGATCGGCCTTGTAGGCGCAATCCCGGAACCTCTTCCGGAAGGACCGGGGCACCTTGAAATTCAGGTTTTCGAGATTGGCTGTCGCCGTCTCGTCCGGGGCCGCAGCACGGGGGGCGGGGCGCGGCACGGCGGCAGGCTTGGCCGCCGGCGCGGGCGGGAGCGCCGCCGCATCGGCCATCGGAACGGCGGTCGCCGCGAGCAGCTTGGACAGGTCGGGTGCTACACGTTTCGTCACTTCGCGAATTCGTCCCTTCGCTAATTATTGCCCGCGAGATGCTGCTTGAACGCCAGCCAGACGACGCGGATGTCGTTCGCGGCCGTGCCGTCCGGTTCCAGCTCGAACGCCGTCAGGCCGTGGCCGAACGTGTCGGAGTAGATTTCGCGTTCGTACATCAACGCCGGCACGACATGGCCGAGGACGCCGAGCGCCGCGCTCGTGCTGCTGTTGGTCCGCAGGTTGTGGCGGCAGCGCGAGAGCAGGAAGGTGAAGGGCTTCCCGGCCTTGCGGATCGCCGGCATCTGCTTGTTGAGCGCCAGCATGTCGGCGGGCTTGGGGTTCAGCGGGATCAGCACCCGATCCGCCTGCGCGAGGATGGCATCGTCGTTCGGCCCGACGCCCGCCTTCATGTCGATGAACAGATAGGCCGCGCCGGCGGCGTCGAGCTGGTCGATCTGGCTCTTGAGCGTGGCGATCTGCAAAGGCGCGTAGCCCGGCCCCTTCAATTCCCTGGCCTGCCGGAAGTTGTGCCAGTCGGCCGTGCTGCCCTGGCTGTCCACGTCGCAGATCAACGCCGGGCCGTCGCCCATGAGTTCGGCCGCCAGGGCGATATGGACGGTCGCGGTCGATTTGCCGACGCCGCCCTTGGGGTTCCAGACAACGACGGTTTGCATTTTCGCGAATTCTTTAAAAGACGAAAGAACGGTTTCGTTAAATACCACACTTAGCGATTTCGCGAAAGCGCGAATTCGTGCGTGCCGCGGCGGCAGCCCACCGGGAGCTGACGACAGGGTGGGGCAGGGGCATGTTCCCCGGCATTTTCTCCTCGGCGTAGCTTGAGACCACGGGCCTCGAAAGCGCGAACCCCACGACGCACCGCACGGCTCCCGGGCAGGGTCTGACTGTCAGCGCTGATCGGCATCCCTGGCTGATTTCGGCGAATTTGGTTGGCAATTTTATAGGGCATTTCCTATTGTGAACGCGAAACACGGATATGAGCGTTCCACGATGGATGACGAAACCGATGTCGATGCCCCGCGTGCACTGATCACTCGGAAAGCGCAAGAATTGGGCATCACGATGAAACAAATATCGAGGATGATCGGCAAAAACGAGGCCTACATGCACCAATATCTGCATGGCCGCAGTGGACAAAAGAGTCCTAGATTTCTTCCCGAAGATGTGCGCCCGATCGTGGCGTCCATGCTGGGTCTGTCCGAAGATGCACTTCGTCCCCCGGGATTGAGCCGCCGTCCCCTCGTGGGTGCGTCCGAATTACCCGCGCCGCCAGTCGCCCAGGCAACTGGCGCCCGGATTCCAGTCTACCTGGATACCGACAGCCTTGATCCCGCCGCGGCGCGTGAATGGATAACGCCACGCGATCTGGCCGGTCCGGTGTCGTGCGGGCTGTGGATCACGCGGCAGCGTGGCCGCCTGCATCCTGGCGATTTTGCCTATGTCCGCTTTGCTCAACCGGCGCGGCGAGGTGACGTGGTGGTTGTGCTCAGGGGACAAGAAATCGTCGTGGCCGGCGACCTGACGGACCTCACCGAACATGAGGTCGAGATCAGTGGTTCCCGACTGCCCATCGCCGGCGCGACGGTCTGCAAGGTGATCGCGATCATTCTTGCCTAGGAAATAGGATAACGCCTGTTGTAAATTCTTGCCGACATTCCTACCCTTCGCCGCCTTAGCAGCGACAGGGAACACGGATGGATCGGATCGCAGACACGCCGACCGCTGAACGGTCGGTTGCCGCGTCGGTAATGCCGGCGACGGAGCGGCGGGATGGTCGGTCAGGCGTCCGCGGCGTCGCCGCGGACGTGGAACGTCACAACGGCGCCGACGCATTGGTCTCGCAGTTGGACTTGTTCGCCGGGGCGTCGGCCAAGACCTGTGTGCCGCCGCGGGCGGCGACCAATCCCAAGATCGGTGCTCCAAGCCCCTCGGCCGCGCAGGAACCCCGGAAAGTCGAGGTGGGCGATAGGCGTCCGGGAGCCAGCGTCGTTCCCCCGACACGCAAGGCCCCCCCGAAACAGCCGGCGCCGGCCGCTGGCCACGGCACGGTGCCACGTGGCCGCCGTGAGGTCCCGGACCAGATGACCAGCCGTCGCGACTCGTCGGACCGCGGCCTCGACCGTTCCTGGCCGCCGGCCAAGACGGCTTCGCGGGGCGCTACCATGACGCAGTCGCGGCGGATCCCTCGTTTGCTCACCGTGGCCGAGGCCGCCGAATTCCTGCGTGTCTGCGCCAAGACCGTCCGTCGGGCCATCGCGCGCGGCGACCTGCGTTCGCACGATGTCGGACGGCAAGTTCGGGTGTCCGAGGAGGACCTGATGGCATTCCTGAACCGGGGTCGACGGTGAGGGCCGGTCAAATCCTCCAATGTGCTCTAAAGTCTCTATTTTTGTGGGATATGGTGATTACTCGGCATCAGAAAGGTCATCCGTTTCCAACCTGGAGTTTTAACTAATGTCGACCCATGTTCCCCCGTGTCCCCAGGAGTCCCCCATGGACCACGCCGCCCCATCGTTGCTTGCCGCACCACCGCCACCCTCCACGACGCCAATCCTCACCCTCGCCGATGTCGTCACCGTCCTGCGGGCCGATCAGCTCCTATCGCTCGCGCGTAAGCGCGAACTGATCTCGGCCGTGCATAGCCTGGCGCGTCTGCTCGATTTGGATCCGGCCGCCGTCCCGGCTGAGCCACGCGGCTTGCGGAACCGCCTCGCAACCCTGTCGCCGGCCGCCGGCGGGATTGGCCGCGGGCGCTGGAACAACATCCGTAGCCTGACGCTCACGGCACTTCGGCAGGCCGGCGTGCGCACGATGCGCGGACGCGCGTCCGCGCCGCTCAACCCAGCCTGGGAGGCGCTGCGCGCGCAGCTGCCGGACGCCAAGGCCCGGCTCGGCCTGTCGCGCTTCATGAGCCACTGCTCCGCTCAGGGCATCAGGCCGGAGGCGGTGACCGCGGCAACCTTCGCGGATTTCCTCGCCGGGATGGAGAGCGAGAGCTTGGTGCGCCGGCCGCAGGCGGTCCACCGCGCCAGCATCGCGCTGTGGAACTGCGCTGCCGCCGACATTCCGGGCTGGCCGCAGATCGTGGTGGCGGCGACCACGTCGGACCGCCTGTATTCGCTGGACTGGGCTGCCTTCCCGGCGGGCTTCCGCGCCGATATGGAGGCGTTCCTGGCGCATTCGGGTGACCGGGATCCGTTCGCCGATGACTATGCCCCCTCCGTCGCGCCGGGCACGGTGAAGATGCGGCGCAAGCAGATCCACCAGCTGGCCAGCGCGCTGGTGCTGTCCGGCGTGCCGGCGGAGCGGATCGCAGGCCTGGCCGACCTGGTCCGGCCCGCCCACGCCAAGGCGGCGCTCCAGTTCCTGCTCAAGCGGCATGGCGACGGCAAGCGGACCAGCCCGTACCTGCACCAGCAGGCGCAGCTGCTGAAGACCATCGCCCGGCACTGGGTGAAGGCGCCGGCGGCCGATATCGCGGAGCTGGCCGTGTTCTGCCGCCGGCTCGCACCCAAACGCAGCGGCATGACCGAGAAGAACCGTACCCGGCTGCGGCAGTTCGACACCCCGGCCAACGTGCCGGCCCTGCTGAACCTGCCCCGCAGCACGCTGCGGGAGGTGCGCGCCGCCGCGACGCAGGGGGTTGGGGAAGCGCGGCTGGCGATGCTGGCGGCGGCGGTCGAACTGCTGATCGTGGCGCCGATGCGCATCGACAACCTGGTCGGGCTGGAGGAGCGGCACTTCGTGCGCATCCGCGCCGGCGGGCAGGAGGCGGTGCATCTCGTCATCCCGGCGGCGGAGACCAAGACCAAGGCACCGTACGAAGTGCATCTGCCAGCCGAAACGGTCGCCGTGCTCGACGCCTACCGGGCGGAGTTCCGCCCGCTCCTGTGCGCCGAGCCGTCGCCCTGGTTGTTCCCGAATCCGGCGGGGCAGCGGCGCAACACCATCGCCTTCGCTCAGGCGGTCCAGCGCTTCATCGGACGCCGCACCGGCCTGACCATGAACGTGCACCTCTTCCGCCACTTCGCCGGCAAGGTCTATCTTGAGCACAGCCCGGACGATGTGGAGACCGTCCGCCGTCTCCTCGGCCACCGCAGCCAGGCGACCACGCTGCGCGCCTACACCGAGTTGAAGTCCACGGCGGCGTTCCGGCGCTTCGATGCCGTCATCGAAAACTGGCGCGAGCAGGCGGCGACGCCGACGCCGCCCCGGCGCCGGAAGACGGAGAATCGGCCGTGAGCGCCGTGCGTCCGCCGCGCGGCCAGTGCCTGAAGCTGCCGGACTGGCCGCCCGGTGATCGGGCGGCTTGGCTGGCGGCGCCGTCCGAGTGCCGCAACCCGGCGCAGCGCTGGGCGGCGGGCACGCGCCGGATGGTGCTGGGCGGCTACGGCCGCTGGCTGACTTGGCTGGCGGAGCAGGGCCTGCTGGATCCGGCCTGCCCGCCGGCGGCGCGGGTGACGCCCGGGCGGGTGGTGGACTACATCGCCGCCCTGCGCGGCGAGGTGGGCGGCTTCAGCGTGGCGGCGCGGGTGGAACAGCTCGGCAATGCGCTGCGCGCGCTGGCGCCGGAGGGGCACTGGCATGGGCTGCAGCGCCAAGCCAGCATCATCCGCGCCGAGGCGAAGGCGG
>JAKBCB010000166.1 GCA_021808185.1 Pseudomonadota bacterium | reverse complement strand
TCGAGGACAACGAACTGGTGCGCGTGCATACCGAGGCGATGCTGCGCGGGCTCGGCTACGTGGTGCTCTCGGCCAGCGACGGGCCGGCGGCGCTCGGCCTGTTGCAGGACGGCATGCGGCCGGAATTGCTGCTGACCGACGTGGTGCTGCCCGGCGGCATGAGCGGGCGCGATCTGGCGGACGCGGCGGCACGGGTGTTGCCCGCGCTGCGGGTGCTGTTCACCTCCGGCTACCCGGGCAACGTGCTGCTGGAGAACGGGCGCATGGGCGCCGGGGTGGAACTGGTCGGCAAACCCTTCCGCCGCGCCCACCTCGCCGCGCGCATCCGCGGCCAGCTCGCCGGCCCCGCCTGGGCCGTCGCCGCGCGCGGACAGCCGGGACGCGAGGAGAACTTGTCCTGGCGGCTCGCCTGAGGGACCATGCGCGAGCGGAGGAAACCGGCATGAGCACGATGAGCTACGTCAGCGGCGTCGCGGATCGCCCGCTGCTCGGCGAGACGATCGGGCGGCACTTCGACCGCACCGTGGAGCGCTGGGGCGACCGCCCGGGCCTGATCGTGCGCCAGCAGGGCGTGCGGCTGACGTGGCGGGCGTTGCAGGCGCGGGTCGAGGCATTCGCCGCCGGGCTGCTGGCGCTGGGGCTGCGCCGGGGCGATCGCGTCGGCATCTGGTCGCCGAACACCGCCGAATGGGTCATCACCCAGTTCGCCACCGCCAAGGCCGGTCTGGTGCTGGTGAACATCAACCCGGCGTATCGGTCGCACGAACTGGAATACGCGCTGAACAAGGTCGGCTGCCGCGCGCTGGTCACGGCGACCGCGTTCAAGAGCAGCGACTACGTGGCCATGCTGGCCTCGCTGCTGCCGGAGCTGGCGGCCTCGGCGCCCGGCCAGTTGCGCGCGGCGCGCGTGCCGAGCCTGGAGACGGTGATCCAGATCGGCGCGCACACCCTGCACGGGAGTTTCGCCTTCGACGCCGTCGCCGAGCTGGGCGGCGAGGCGGAGCGGGCGGAATTGCTCGATCTCGCGGGCAGCCTGCAATTCGACGACCCGATCAACATCCAGTTCACCTCCGGCACCACCGGCTCGCCGAAGGGGGCCACGCTCACCCACCACAACATCCTCAACAACGGATATTTCACCGCCGAAGGAATGCGGCTGACCGAGCAGGACAGCCTGTGCATTCCGGTGCCGCTGTACCATTGCTTCGGCATGGTCATGGGCGTGCTGGGCTGCGTCACGCACGGTGCTGCGATGGTGTTCCCCGGCGAGGGGTTCGATCCGCTCGCGGTGTTGCAGACCGTGGCCGAGGAACGCTGCACGGCGCTGTACGGCGTGCCGACCATGTTCATCGCCGAGATGTCGCATCCCGACTTCGCAAAATACGACATTTCCTCGCTGCGCACCGGCATCATGGCCGGCTCGCCCTGCCCGATCGAGGTGATGCGCAAGGCGATCAGCCTGATGAACCTGCGCGATATCACCATCTGCTATGGCATGACCGAGACCAGCCCGGTCAGTTTCCAGACCAAGATCGACGCGCCGATCGAACGCCGCGTCTCCACCGTCGGCACCATCCATCCGCATCTGGAGGCCAAGGTGGTGGACACGGACGGCAAGATCGTGCCGGCCGGCACGCCGGGCGAACTGTGCACGCGCGGCTATTCGGTGATGCTCGGCTACTGGGACGATGACGAGCGCACGAAGCAGGCGATCGACCGCGCCGGCTGGATGCACACGGGCGACCTCGCGACCATCGACGCCGAGGGCTACTGCGCCATCGTCGGGCGCATCAAGGACATGGTGATCCGCGGCGGCGAGAACGTGTATCCGCGCGAGGTGGAGGAGTTCCTGTATCGCCATCCGAAGATCGTCGATGTGCAGGTGTTCGGCGTGCACGACGACAAGTTCGGCGAGGAACTCTGCGCCTGGGTCAAGCTGCGCGAGGGCGAGACGATGACCGAGGAGGACGTGCGCGCCTTCTGCCGGGACCAGATCGCGTACTACAAAATCCCGCGCTACGTGCGCTTCGTCGATGAGTTCCCGATGACGGTGACGGGCAAGATGCAGAAATTCCTGATGCGCGCGGCCATGGAAAAGGAATTTGCCTCGCCTGTCCGGGCGGCCGGGTGATGGCGCCGCGTGCCAGGGGCAGGGGAATGCCGGCGACGCTGGGGCTGCTGCTGCTGTCCGGCATGGCGCTGGCCGCGTGTTCCACGGTCGGCGTGCGGCAGGCCGAGGAACCGCCGTTCACCGTCGCCGCCCGCATCGGCGCGGTCGAGGTGCGCCAGTACGGCCAGCGCATCGCCGCCGAGACCGTGGTGCAAGGCGACGAGGAGGCCAGCCGCAGCACCGGCTTCCGCCGCCTCGCGGGCTATATTTTCGGGGCCAACCATGGCGGGGTGAAGATCGCGATGACCGCACCGGTGGCGCAGGAAGCCGCCGGCGCGCCGATCGCCATGACCGCGCCCGTCGCGCAGACCAGGGACGCCGACGGAAATTGGCGCATCCGCTTCTTCATGCCGGCCAGCTACACCATGGCGACCCTGCCGCGGCCGGACGATCCCGCCGTGTCGCTGGTGCCGGTACCGCCGGAGACGCTGGCGGTGCTGCGCTTCTCCGGGACACCGAGCGCGGCCTCCGTCGCGGCCAGGACCGGCGAACTGGTGGCGGCGCTGGAGGGCAGCGCGTGGCGTCCGGCGGGCGCCCCGCTCGCGTGGTTCTACGACCCGCCCTGGACCCTGCCGCCGCTGCGCCGCAACGAGGTGGCGATCCCCGTCTCACCGAAATGACGCCGCGCGCTTGAACCGCCCCCCCTTCGGCGCTCTAATCGTTGCCAACGACAAAGCGAACGCGGGAGGGACGGACGATGGCAACGGCCAATAATTTTCCACGCCTTCACAACGCGATGTGGCCCGGCCTCGTCGGCAAGGGGCCGGATTCCGAACCGCCGATCAGCCTGGACACCATGCTCGACCTGACCGCCGCCGCCGAGGTGGACGGGCAGAAATTCGAGGGGGTGGATATTTTCGCCGCCGATCCGCACACCAGCATCGACGCCCCGGACGACGAATTGCGGGCGCTGGCGGACAAGGTGCGGGCGCGCGGCCTCGTCATCGGCTCGATCGTGGCGCCGGTCTGGCCCCCGGTTGGCGGCGGCTCGGCGATGGGCAGCGCCGGGGAGCGGGCGCGCTTCGTCGAGATGGTGCGCAAGGCGTGCCGCATCGGCCAGCGCCTGCGCGAGCTGGGCGCGCGGCCGTACGGGGTAATCCGCATCGATTCCGCCGCGAGCGTCGATGACTGGGCGAAAGACCCGGCGGGCAACACGAAACTGATCGCCGCGACCTGGCGCGAGGCCGCCAATGTGGCGGAAGGCTACGGCGAGCGGCTCGCGGCGGAGGGGGAAATCTGCTGGGGCGGCATGCATGGCTGGAAGCACATGCTGGACCTGCTGGAGCAGACCGGCCGGCCGAACACCGTCGGCTTCCAGGCCGACATGGCGCACACCCTGCTGTACACGCTCGGCTACAACGCGCCGGAAGATCGCATCGTGCCGGAGGGCTTTGCCTGGGACCGGGCCGGCAAGGAAGCGGCGCTCAAGACGATGACGGACGCGCTGCGGCCCTGGACGTTCGATTTCCACGTCGCGCAGAACGACGCGACGGTCAAAGGCATGGGCAGCCACGACAAGACCGGCCGGCACTGCCTGCCGGACGATCCGGGCGGAAAGCTCGATATCGCGCACGATGCCGGCTACTGGCTGCGCGGCGCCGACGGGCAGCCGACGCGGGCGTTCCGGCACATCTGCTGGGACGGCTGCATGTTCGCCAACGAGACGATGATGCGGCCGCGCACCTGGAACAGCATCCTCGCCGCGATGATCGCGGTGCGCGACGCGCATGGGTGGCGGGAATAGGGGCGGGGGAAACGTCATGACCATGAAAAAGCCCATCAACATCGGCATCGTCGGCACCAGCTTCATGGGCCGCGCGCACAGCAACGCGTTCCGCCAGGTGAGCCAGTTCTTCGATCTGCCGTATCGCCCGGTGCTGAAGGCCGCGTGCGCGCGCTCGGCCGAGGGCGTGCGCGCCTTCGCCGAGCAATGGGGCTACGAGTCGACGGAAACCGACTGGCGCGCCCTGGTGGCGCGGCCGGATATCGACCTGATCGACATCGCGGCCCCCAACAACGTCCACCACGACATCGCCATCGCGGCGGCCGAGGCGGGCAAGATGGTGATGTGCGAAAAGCCGCTCGGCCGCAACGCCGCCGAATCGCTGGAGATGACGCAGGCGGTGGAGCGCGCGGGCGTGCGCAACATGGTCTGGTACAATTACCGCCGCGTCCCGGCGGTCACGCTGGCCAAGCAGCTTGTCGATGAAGGCAAGCTCGGGCGCATCTTCCACTACCGCGCGAAGTTCCTCCAGGACTGGACGATGTCCAGGGATCTGCCGCAGGGCGGCACTGGGCTGTGGCGGCTCGATGCCAGCGTCGCGGGCAGCGGCGTGACGGGCGACCTGCTGGCGCACTGCATCGACACCGCGATGTGGATCAACGGCCCGATCGCCGAAGTCACCGCCGTCACCGAGACGTTCATCAAGGAACGCAAGCACCAGCTCACCGGCGAGGTCGCGCCGGTGACGATCGACGATGCCAGCCTGTTCCTGGCCCGCTTCGCCAACGGATCGCTGGCGACGTTCGAGGCGACGCGCTACGCGCGCGGGCACAAGGCGCTGTACACGCTGGAGCTGAACGGCCAGGACGCCTCGGTGGCCTGGGATCTGCACGATCTGCACCGGCTGCAATATTTCGACCATCGCGACGAAGGGCGGGTGCGCGGCTGGCGCTCGGTGCATATCAGCGACGGCGATCATCCGTACATGAAGCACTGGTGGGTGCCGGGCCTGCAAATCGGCTACGAGCACTCGTTCACGCATCAGGCGGCCGACTTCCTCGGCGCGCTCGACAGTGCGACGCCTGCAAGCCCGACCTTCCGCGAGGCGATGGCCACGGACCTTGTGACGGACGCGGTGCTGGCCTCGGCCAGATCGCGTCAGTGGCAGAGCGTGGCCGGGTAGGGGGCGGCCCTCAGATCCGCTCGCTCGCGGCGATCGCCACCTTGCATCCCGCCTTGATGAGGCGGCTGAGCAGGCGGTAGCCGGAAAACTGTTCCGCGCCGTGTTCGAGGCCGATGTCGCGGTGTTCGAGTTCCTCGGCGCGGAATTTCTCGATAGTCTCGCGCAGCGGCGCCTCGTCCTCGCCCAGATCGGCGGTCTGGGCGGCGTAGTGCTCGTCGATGGCTTCTTCCACGGCCACGGTGCAGGCCATCGCGGCACGCTCGCCCATCGCCGCCGTGACGGCGCCGAGCGCGAAGCCCGCGACGTGCCACAGCGGCAACAGCGCGGTGGGCCGGACGCGGCGGCGCACGATCATGTTCGCGAACGTGTCCAGGTGCGCCTGTTCCTGCGCCTGCATGTGGCGCAGGAGGTCCGCCTTGTCGCCGCGCCCGAGCACGGCGAGCTGGCCCTGGTAGATGCGCTTGGCGCCGTATTCCCCCGCGTGATCGACGCGGATCATGCGTTCCACGATCTGCCGCGCGGTCGGGTCGCCGGGCAGTCGGCCGGCGGCGGTTTCGGTCATGCTGTCCGTCATGCTTTCGGTCCTTCTCCGGTCCTGGCCAGCAGCACGCCCGCGCCGGCCGAGAACAGCACCGCGTAAATGAGGCCGAGTTGCGCGAAGGAAAGCGGGATCTGCTCCACCGGATACACCGCGTCCTCGCACGATTTCGAGGGGTGGGCCGGCATCGAGCGCAGGCGCTCGGCGATGGAGCCTTGCTGGAAATGCGGCGCGGCACATTCCGGCAGCGGGCTCGGCCACCAGCCGAACTCGACGCCGACATGCGTGGCCGAGGCGCCGATATCGGCAAGCCCCGCGAGCAGGACGCCCACCAGCGCCCAGCGCCCGATGCGCGGCGGCAGCAGCACGCCGAGCAGGCCGAAGCCGATGGCGATGCGATACGGCCAGCGTTCCACCAGACACAGCGGGCAGGGCACGAGGCCGCCCCACCATTCGAAGGCGAACGCCGTGCCGAGGGCCAATCCGGCGGCGATGGCCGCGAGGGCGGCTGCAAGCCGCGGGGGGATGCGGGTCATGCACGGGATATGACCCGGCAGCGCGGCGGCGGCAAGTTGCCGTCCGGCGACAGCCCGGGCAAGCTTCGCCTCCGCACAGGGAGCCGCCGCGCATGATTCGCATCTGGGGACGCACGAATTCGTCGAACGTGATGAAGGTGCTGTGGCTGCTCGACGAACTGGGCCTCACCTTCGAGCGCATCGACGCGGGCGGCAAGTTCGGCCGCACAGACACCGCCGAATATCGCGCCATGAACCCGCCGGGTCTGGTGCCGACGCTCGAGGAAAACGGCTTCTCCCTGTTCGAGAGCAACGCCATCCTGCGCTATGTCTGCAACGCCTGCGTTCCCGGAAGCTCCTGGTACCCGGCGGCCCCGCGCGCCCGCGCGGAGGTCGATGCGTGGCTGGATCTGCAACAGACCGCCCTGGCGCGGCCGCAAAGCGTGGTGTTCGTCACGCTGGTTCGCACCCCACCGGAAAAGCGCGACATGCAAGCCGTCGCGTCGGCGCTCAGCGAGGCGGGGCAGGTGTGGGCAATGCTCGACGCGAAGCTGCGGGGCCGCGATTTCATTGCCGGGTCGGCGCCGAGCATCGCGGATATCGCGTTCGGCGCCAATGTGCATCGCTGGTTCGCCATGCCGATCGAGCGGCCCGACCTGCCGGCGCTGCGTGGCTGGTACGAGCGGCTGCTGGCGCGGGCGCCGTACGTGCAGCATGTGGCGCAGCCGCTGACCTAGCCGGCCAGCCCCGCCAGCCACGCGCGCACCCCGGCCGCGTCGCCGAAAATGTCCTGCACGCGCAGGCCAAGCCCGCCAAGCGCGCGGGCGGCGCGGAAACCGTCCTCGTCGGTCACGTCGTCGCCGAGATAGACCGGCACGCGCCCGGCGAAGGGCGGGCGGGACATGATCGCCTCCACCGCACTCGCCTTGTCGGCACCGCGCGGCTTGACCTCCCAGACCATGTGGCCGGGCATGACGCGATGCGTCGCCTCGGCGCCGACGATGGCGCGCGCCGCCTGTTCCAGCGCCTCCCTGGCCTGCGGGGCAAGGCGGTAATGCAGGGCGAAGCCGCGCGTCTTGCGCTCGAACAGCGCCCCCGGATGGGCCGCGACGGCGCGCGCGCCCTGCTCGGCCCAGCCATCCGGCAATTCGGGAAGGTCCACGCGGTCCAGCGCGGCCCCTGGGAAATGGCGCACCGCGCCGCCATGCTCGCCGGCGATGGCGGTGGCGGTGTCGGGCAGCAGCGCCTCGACGGTCTCGACCGGGCGGCCGCTGACGATGGCGAGCGCGCCGCCGAGCCGCTCGCGCAGCGCCCGCAGCACCGGCGGCAGGTCCGGCGGCACCACCACCGAGTCCGGCGTGGGCGCGATGTCGATCAGAGTGCCGTCGAGGTCCAGCAACAGGGCGGCCCGCGCGGGCAGGGGCGGCGGCGGCGGCATCAGTCGTGGCAGCCCACGAGGCGCACGTCGTAGATCGGGTGCTCCAGCATCGACAGCGCGGGGGCGGAAACCACCATCCAGCCGTGGAATTGCGG
>JAKBCB010000165.1 GCA_021808185.1 Pseudomonadota bacterium | reverse complement strand
AACAGCCCGCCGGACCCTGGGGCAACAGGATAGCCGGACGGGCGCCGGCACGAAAGCCGGCGCCGCGGCCGCATTACGATCGTATGTCCCCTTCCGCCGGACCTGGGTTTGCGCTAGCACGCGATAGCGCGAACAGACGACACACAGACAAAGTGACACGAAAATGACACACGCGATGAAGTCTGGCTTCCGCCGCGCCACCGTGGCGCACGATCTGGAAGTGGAAACCGTGTCCAACCCGTGGATGTTCTTTCGCCGTTGGATGGCAAATCCATTACAGATGGGCTCAGTGGTCCCATCCTCTCCCGCGCTGTGCGCGCGTCTTGTCCGCAACGTGCGCCGCGCGCCGGACGAAGCGGTGCTGGAACTCGGCGCCGGCACCGGCGTGATCTCGCGCGCGTTGCTGGACTCGGGCATTCCGCCGGAACGGCTGTTCGTCGTCGAGATCGTGCCCGACATGGCGCGCCATCTGCGCCGCGTGCTGCCCGGCGTGAACGTGATCGAGGGCGACGCCCGCGCCCTGCCGGACCTGATCCCGCCGCACTGGCATGGCCGGATCGGCACGGTGATCTGCGGCATCCCGATGGTGCTGCTGCCGACCGCCGAGCAGCGCCGCTTCATCGACGCGATCGAGACGGTCGCGCCCGGCCGCGGCTTTCTGCACTTCACCTACTGCGTCACCTCGCCGCTGCCGGCGCCGAAGCTGCGGCTGTCCGGCAAGCGCGAGGCATGGACGCCGCTGAATTTCCCGCCCGCCTCGGTCTGGCGCTACGCCCCGGCCGGCTGACCGGGGCGCGGCGCCCGCCGCGTCAGCGCTTGCTGAACTGGGTCTGGCCGAACAGGATTTCGCGTTCCGCGTCGGTCATCGTGCCCTGGCGCTGGTTGTCCGCCAGCACCGCCACGCCGCGCTGTACCGCCGGGCGGGCGTCGATCGCGGCGAACCACCGCTTGACGTTCGGATAGTCGTCGAAGTCGATGTCGCGGCGCTCCGCGAAGCGCAGCCACGGATAGGTGGCGATGTCGGCGATCGAGTATTCGTCGCCGGCCAGCCACTCCACCTGCGCCAGCCGCTTGTCGAGCACGCCGTGCAGGCGCCTGACCTCGTTGGCGTAGCGGGTCATCGCGTAGGGGACTTTCTCCGGCGCGTAGTGGTGGAAGTGGCCGTACTGGCCGAACATCGGCCCCACGCCGCCCATCTGGAACATCAGCCATTCCAGGCATTTGTAGCGCGCCGCCGGGTCTTTCGGGATCAGCTTGCCGGCCTTTTCCGCCAGATAGATCAGGATCGCGCCCGACTCGAACAGGGTGAAGCGCCGGCCGCCGGGCCCGTCCGGATCGACGATGGCCGGGATGCGGTGGTTCGGCGTGATCGCCAGGAATTCAGGGCGGAACTGCTCGCCCGCGCCGATGTTGATCGGCACGATTTTATACGGCAGATCAAGCTCTTCCAGGGCGATGTGCACCTTGTGGCCGTTCGGCGTCGGCCAAGTCCAGACTTCCAGCATGCGCGGCTCCGCGGGGTTTGCAACGCAGCCGATATGGGCGCCGTGGCGGGGTTGGCCAATGGCGGTATGCTTTGGCCATGCAACGCACCACCGAGATCGACACGAACGCCCTCGCCGCCCGGCTGCGGCGGGACACGCAAGCCGAGATCCTGTTCGGCGACGGCGACCGCGGGCGCTACGCGACCGACGCCAGCATCTATCAGGTGATGCCGCTCGGCGTCGTGGTGCCGAAGACCGTCGCGGACGTGGCGGCGACGCTCGCCATCGCCCGCGCCGCCGGCGCCCCGGTGCTGGCACGCGGCGGCGGCACCAGCCAGTGCGGGCAGACGGTGAACCGCGCCGTCGTCATCGATTGCTCCAAGCACTTACGACGGATTGTTCATGTCGATGCGGAGAAACACACCGCAACCGTCGAGCCGGGACTGGTGCTGGGCCATCTCAACGCGGCGCTGAAGCCGCACGGGCTGTTCTTCCCCGTCGATCCTTCCACGCATGCGCGCTGCACGCTCGGCGGTATGGCGGGCAACAATTCCTGCGGGTCGAAATCCATCCGCTACGGCCTGATGGCCGACAACGTGCTGTCCGTCGATGCCATCCTGGCCGACGGCACACGCCACCGCTTCGGCTCCGGGGAGAGCGCGGCCCCGCCGCGCATCGCCGATCTCACCGCGCGGCTGCTCGCACTGGGCGCCACCGAGGCGGCCGAGATCGCCGCGCGCTTCCCAAACGTACTGCGCCGGGTCGGCGGCTACAACATCGACGCGCTGGTGCCCGGCGCGGAAAATCTGGCCCGCCTGCTGGTCGGCTCGGAGGGCACGCTGGCGTTCACGGCCGCGCTGGACCTGAAGCTGTCGCCGATCAAGCCACGCAAGGTTCTGGGCATCTGCCAGTTCCCGACCTTCCGCGCGGCGATGCAGGCGGCACAGCATCTGGTGGCGCTGGACCCGGAGGCGGTGGAACTGGTCGATCGCACCATGATCGACCTCGGCCGCGCCATCCCGCTGTATCGCGCGACGATCGACCAGATGCTGATCGGCGAGCCGGACAGCCTGCTGATCGTCGAATTCCATGGCGAGGCGGACGGCCCGCTGCTGCGAAAGCTTGCGGCGCTGGACACGGCCATGGCCGATCTGGGCTATCCTGGCGCCGTGGTGCGCGCGACCGAACCCGCCTTCCAGGCCGGGATTGCATCGGTGCGCGAGGCCGGGCTGAACATCATGATGTCGATGAAGGGCGACGGCAAACCCGTCTCCTTCATCGAGGATTGCGCCGTGCCGCTGCCCGACCTCGCCGACTACACCGAGCGGCTGGAGGCGGTGTTCGCCCGCCATGGCGTGAAGGGCACCTGGTACGCGCACGCCTCGGTGGGCTGCCTGCATGTGCGGCCGGTGCTGAACATGAAGAACCCGGCCGACGCGGTGACAATGCGCGCGGTGGCCGAGGAATGTTTTGCGCTCGTGCGCGAGTACAAGGGCAGCCATAGCGGCGAGCACGGCGACGGCATCGCGCGCGGCGAATTCCTCGCCCCGATGTTCGGCCCCCGTATCGTGGCCGCGTTCGGGCGCGTGAAGGCGGCGTTCGACCCGGAGGGGCTGCTCAACCCGCACCGCATCGTCGATCCGCCGCGCTTCGACGATGCCGCGCTGTTCCGCACCCCGCCGGGGTTCGGCCCCCTGCCCTTCACGCCCCGACTCGACTGGTCGGATCACCCCGGGGCGCTGCTGGGGGCGGCGGAGATGTGCAACAACAACGGCACGTGTCGCGGCTTCGATACCGAGGTGATGTGCCCCAGCTACCGCGCCACGCGCGATGAGCGCGACGTGGTGCGTGGGCGCGCCAACACGCTGCGCCTCGCGCTGTCCGGCCAGCTCGGGCCGGAGGGGATCGCGGGCGAGGCGGTCGCCGAGGCCATGCGGCTTTGCGTCTCGTGCAAGGCGTGCCGGCGGGAATGCCCGACGGGCGTGGACATGGCGCGGATGAAGATCGAGGTGCTGGCCGCCCGCGCGGAGCGGCACGGCATCGGCGCGCGCGAGCGGGTCATCGCCAATCTGCCACGCCTGGCCCCCTTCGCGGCAAGGCTAACGGCATTAGCCAACGTCGCGCAACGATCCCTCGGCGGTGCCCTCGGCTTCGCGGCCGGCCGGGCATTGCCGGCGTGGCGGGGCGACTTCTTTCGCGACTCGGAGATGCTGGCCGGCCCCGACACCGGCCGCCCCGTCATCCTGTTCGCGGACACATTTTCCCGCTGGTTCGAGCCGGAGAACCTGCGCGCGGCTGTCCGCGTGCTGCGTGCCGGCGGCCTGCGTCCGGTGGCGCCGGCCGCGGCCGGGCGGCCGCTGTGCTGCGGGCGGACCTACCTCGCCGCCGGGCTGGTCGAGCGGGCGCGCGCCGAAGCCAGCCGCACGCTGCGCGCACTCGCTGGCGACGCGCCGGTGATCGGCCTGGAACCATCCTGCCTGTTCACACTGAAGGATGAGTTCCCCGCCTTGCTCCCAGGGCCGGAGGCGCGCGCGCTGGCGGATCGGGCGATGTTGCTGGGCGAATTCCTCACGCGCGAAAAGATCGCCCTGCCGCTCGGCGATCTGAAGGCCACCGCGCATGTGCACGGGCATTGCCACCAAAAGAGCTTCGGCGCGTTCACCCCGGCGCTGGCCGCGCTGCGCCGCGTGCCGGGGCTGGCGGTGGCGCCCATCGCCTCATCCTGCTGCGGCATGGCGGGGGCGTTCGGCTATCAGGCGGAAACCCAGGCCGCCAGCCGCGCCATGGCGGAGGCGGCGCTGCTGCCGGCGGTGCGCGCGGCGGGAGCGGCCGACCTGATCGTGGCGGACGGTACCTCCTGCCGCGCGCAGATCGCCGATCTGGGCGGCCGGGCGGCGGTGCATTCGGTGCGGGTGCTGGACGCCGCGCTCACCACACCATGACGCTCTGCGGCTTCTTCGCCCGGCGCGCATTGGTCTGCACCGAGGAGAACCATTCCTGCACCGGCATGAAGCGCGGCGCCAGGAACTGATAGGTGCGGTTCAGCCGCGCCCAGGTGCTCTCGTCCAGTCCCGGCATGGCGGTGTCCCACTCCAGCAGGATCTGCTCCCAGGCCCGGCTGGAGCGATACAGCCAGTCGCGATGGGCGCGGATGAAGGTGCGGTGGCTGTCGGCGTTGCGCAGCGTGGACAGCACCTCGCTGGTCTGCGCGTCCACCTCGACAAAGCGGCCACCGATCAGCGCGACGGCCGCGTGCGCGAGCTTGCGGATGCGCGTCAGCGCCGACGCGCGATCGACATTGACGATGGCGCCGGTGGAAAGCCCGTCCAGCCGCGCCACCATCGACTGCACGCGGCGCAGGAAGGTCTCGCGCAGCGCCTCGATATACGACAGTTCCTCGGCGATCTCGGCGACCAGCGTCATCACCTCCCGCGGGCCGGACAGGTTGAGTTCGACGGCCGCCCGCTCGAAGGCGCGCTGCACGGCGGCGCGCAGAGCCGGGTCGGTCTCCAGCCGCTCCAGCGGGGGCGGCTGTCCGTCGAACGCCGCCGCCTCGGCTGGGTCCAGCCAGGTGAGCAGTTGCAGGCGCAGCCGCGCGACCGCCATCTGCTGGTGCTTGGCCGCCGGCTGCCAACTCGCGCGCCCGGTCAGCACCTCGCTGGGCAGCGGATCGCCCAGGGTCAGGCAGGACACGAAATCGAGCGAATCGGCGATCAGGCCGAGCATCCGCCCGTCCGGGCTGGTATCCTCGATGCCGAACTCGCGTTGCAGGGAGCGGATCGGCAGCGCGGCGATGCCGTCGCCGAGGGGCACCACCATCACCGGGGCGCCGTCGGACTCGGCACGACGGAAGGTGGCGTTGCCGAGCCGGGTGAAGACCGCGTTGTGCAGGATGCAGTGATCGGGCACGGCGTCAACCATTGCATTCATGGCGCATGTCTCTCCGGACGGGACAAATCTCGGTTAGAGATGTGAATTGCGGCTTAATAGGATAAGGCCACTCGCCACCGAGACCGCTCCCCGGTGACCTTAACCCGAACCTCACGCCTGTCCCGTCAAATTGGACACGTCCAATTTCACGAGATGAGTCGATGCTGATGGCATTCGTCCCGCCGATGCTCCCCCCCTTGCCCACCGAGGCCGACGCGACGCTGCCGTCGCGCTTCCGCATCACGCCGGACATCCGCGCCGAAGCCGCCGACCGCCGCCGCATGGAACGCGAACT
Source organism: Pseudomonadota bacterium (assembly GCA_021808185.1). Classification (GTDB taxonomy): domain Bacteria; phylum Pseudomonadota; class Alphaproteobacteria; order Acetobacterales; family Acetobacteraceae; genus CAJCJG01. The sequence continues at coordinate 2,024 of JAKBCB010000165.1, read as the reverse complement.
GACCGCCGCGACGCGCGAGGGGCGGCTGGCGCTGCACTACCAGCCGCGCCTGATGCTGGAGGGCGGGCGGCCGCTGGGGGCCGAGGCGCTGATCCGCTGGCCGCACCGCAAGCGTGGCATGTTGCCGCAGGGCATGTTCCTGCCGGTCGCCGAGCGCAGCGGGCAGGTGGCGGAGATCGGCGCCTGGGCGCTCACCGCCGCCTGCCGCCACGCCGCCGACTGGCCCGGGCAGCCCGTGGTGGCCATCAACATCGCCGCCTGCCATCTCGCCTCGCCCGACCTGCTCGGCCATGTCGCGGCGGCGCTGGAAGGCGCGGACCTGCCGCCCGAGCGGCTGGAACTCGGCCTGAGCGAGAGCGTGTTGCAGGACGTGGACGCCGACGTGTTCCTCGCCCTCGCCGCCGTGCGCGACCTCGGCGTGGGGCTGTCGGTGGACGATTTCGGCTCCGACGTCGGCAGCCTGACGCTGCTGCGGCGGCTGCCGCTGACCATGCTGCGGCTCGACCGCTCATTGATCCGCGAGTTGCCGGCGGATGCCGAGGCGGTGGCGATCACCCGCGCGGTGATCGCGGCCGGGCACGCGCTCGGCCTCGGCATCGGCGCCATTGGCATCGAGACGGAGCGGCAGCGCGCCGTGCTGGCCGATTGCGGCTGCGACGAGGGCCAGGGGCCGCTGTTCGGCACGCCCCTGGAGGCGCCGCGCATCGGCCCGAGACTGGTGAACTGACGGCGGCGCTACGCTGTGGCCGCGAGCGCCACACCCAGCGCCTGGCGCAGCCTGGCGCCGTCCGGTTCGTCGGTGGCGGCGAACAGCCCGGCAATCCGGCCGTCACGGCCAATCAGCACCTTGTTGAAATTCCAGGACGGCTCCCAGTCCTTCTGCATCCGCACCCACTGGTAGAACGGGTGTGCCTTGGCCCCGCGCACATGCGTCAGCCCCGCCATCGGAAATTGCACCCCGAACGTCGCCTCGCAAAAGCTTTTCACTTTCGCGTTGCTGTCGCTCTCCTGGTTGAAGTCCTGGCTTGGCACGCCAACGACCGTCAGGCCGTTCGGCGAATCCTTCGCGTGCAGCGCCTCCAGCGCTTTGTACTGATAGGTATAGCCACAAAAACTGGCCGTGTTCGTCACCAGCAGCACGCGGCCGCGAAATTGCGCGAGCGGCAGCGGGCCTTCCTCGATCGCCTCGAAGGCGAAATCCCAGGCGGTTTGCCCGGCGGGTGCGGCGGCCGCCGTCATCGCGGCGACGCCCGCGAGCAGAGTACGGCGGGCAAGCTCAGCCATAGCGTTCCTCCAGCCACGGATCGGCGTTGTTGTGGTAGCCGCGCGTCTCCCAGAAGCCGGGGCGGTCGCTGGCGCGCAATTCGATCCGCCGCACCCATTTCGCCGACTTCCACAGATACAGGCGCGGGATCAGCACCCGCACCGGCCCGCCATGCACGCGCGGGATCGGCTGCTCGTTCCAGGTATGCACCAGGAACACGTCCGGCGCGTCGAACTGGTCGAGCCGGACATTGGTCGTGTAACCGTCATGCGCATGGAAGATCACATGGTTGGCGCCGGGTTTCGGCTGGGCGCGCGCCAACAGGTCACGCGCCGACACGCCGCGCCAGCGGTTGTCGTAGTTCGACCATTGCGTGACGCAATGCATGTCGGACACGCTGTCCGTCTGCGGCAGCGCCATGAACGCGTCGAGGTCGAGGCTCAGCGGATGCAGCACCGCGCCGTCCACGTCGAGGCGGAATTTCTGTGGCGTGATATCCGGCTGGATGCCGAGGTCGAGCACCGGCCAGTCCTTGACCAGCCGCTGACCCGGCGGCAGCCGCTGCGCCGCGGGGTCGGCGGTGGTGCCGGTGAGCAGCCGCCCATCCCGCGCCCAGCCCTGCTTGCGCTCGATCAGTTTCTCGCGCGCCCCCTCGGGCACGTTGTCGGTCTCGTCCATCGGGCGATCGCTCCTTGCCTGGGGTGAGATGGGGAGGCGGCGCGGCCGGGCAAGCCGCGTGGCCTCAGCCGCGCCGCCTCAG
>JAKBCB010000164.1 GCA_021808185.1 Pseudomonadota bacterium | reverse complement strand
CGCGCGGCGAAATCTGATGCCGCCCCGGCCGCCGCGCGGGTTTGCGGCGGCCGGGGCCTGAGCAAGCGGGGGGCGCATCAGCGAAGCGCCATGCGCCGACGCAACTGCAACTCGCGTTACGGTCCAACGTGTCAAGCTCTGCCGGCGAGAGCCGAGGTGCCGTGTCGCCGGCTCGTTGGCGCATGGCGCTTCGCTTATGCGCCCGACGCTGCCGTGGGAGGCTCGTGACATGCCGTGGACACCGGAGGACGCCGAAAGGCACACGCACAAGGCGGCAACGCGGGCCCTGAAGGAGCTTTGGGCGAAGGTCGCAAACGAATGCCTGGAACGAACCGGCGACGAAGGGCGCGCGATCCGGGAAGCGAACGCTGTCATCGCGCGGCTGGCGGAACGAACCTAATGGTTGCTACGCTCGCTGGTGCCGTGCGCGGTCAGTCGCGCGGTTTCCATGCGTTCACCGGGATGCGTGGCAGTTCGAAGCGCTCGGTGGTGCGGGAGTACCAGCCGCCGCCGTGCAGGCGGCCGATCAGGTCGAGTTTCGGCGTGTCGATATGGCAGCGTTTGGCGTCCAGCACGCAGTCGTCGCGCACATGCACCGCCAGCACCCGGCCGAGCACGATGGCGCGATCGATGCCGACCTCGACGATGGCCAGGCGCTCGCATTCCAGCGCCACCGGCGCCTCGGCGATGCGGGGCGGCTTCACCTTGACGCTCGGCAGGGTGGTGAGGCCGGCCTGTTCCAGTTCGTCCACCTCGCGCGGGAATTCGATGGCGGTGATGTTCATGGCCTCGCGGTTCTCGTAGCCGACGAGGTTGACCACGAACTGGCCGGTGGCGCGGATGTTGGCGCCGGAGTCCTTCCAGGTTCCGGGCGCGTCCTCGGGCCTGCGGCCGCCGATGCCGATGCCGACGACGGGCGGGTCGCCCACCAGGGCGTTGAAGAAGCTGAAGGGGGCGGCGTTGCGCCGGCCCTCGGTGTCCAGCGAGAGCACCCAGGCGATCGGGCGCGGCACGATGGTGGAGGTGAGGATCTTGTAGCGGTCCTGCGGCGCGATCGTGTCGAAGTCGAACAACATGCGGGTGGTCTCCGGCAAGGGCGCCGCAGAGTGCCGTTCGGTTGCCGGCGGTGTCCAGATGGCGGCGCCTTCATCGCGCCTTAAGCCCGGCGTCTCAGGTTGATGGCTTTCAAGCCGACCGGAGCCTGAGCCGATGCATCGCTGGCGCGCGATTTTCGCCCCGTTCAACAACCTGCCGCTCGCCGTCAAGCTCGGCCTGACCACGCTGGGGGCGATGACGCTGCTGGGCACGCTCGCCTGGATCGCCGTGGGCGCGCTGGACACGCAGCGCACGCTGGACGAGCGCGTGGCGACGTCCCAGGCGGCCGAGCGCGCCGGGCGGCGCGCCTTCGCGGCGGTGGCCGATATGCGCCTTGCCAGCGAGGAGATGCGCGTCGCCCGCACCGTCACCGTGGCGGCAAAGGCGGCGCGCAAGGCGGACATGCTGGGCGGGCGGGTCAAGCGCCTGCTCGACGAGATGGGCGGTGCCATCGCCGACCAGGAAACGCGCGACATGATGGACCGGGCCACCGGGGCGCTGGCGGATTACCAGGCCAAGGTCGCGCACGAAGCCGAGTTGCGGCAGAAGGCGATCGAGGCGTTCGACACCTTTCTGCCGCTACGCGGCGGGGTGGCGAGCGCGGCGGCGGCGCTGCACGACGCACTGGCGCATGAATTCCTGCTGCCGGACCTCGCCACCCAGGCGCAGGGCGACATCGCCGCCTTCATCGCCGGGGCCGACGCGGCGCACGACGCGGTGCTGACCTATCGCGTCGGCGGTGGCAGCGGCTCGGCCGCGGTGGAAGCGGCCCGCACGCAGACCTCCGCCGCGCGCGACGCGCTGGCGGCGGGGCGGGCGGACATGGACCAGCACGGCGCGGCGCTGGCCAGCCTGCCGGTGACAAGGCCGGCGGCCGATGCGATCCGGGCACTGATCGCCGCGGGGACGGCGCTGGGCAACGGGGCGCAACAGGCGCTGGGCGATGCCGCGGCGGCGGCGATGTTCGGCCTCACGCAAAGCGGGCCAGCGAACCAGGCGCTCGCCGGCCGCGTGGACGGGGCGATCTCGCCCTTCGTCGATGCGGCGCAGGCGGCGCGTGACATGTCCTCGGCCGGGCTGGAGCTGGCACGGCGCACCCTGCGCCTGATTTCGGGCGGCGCGATCCTGGCGCTGCTGGTGCTCGGCGTGATCTTCATTGCCTCCATCACCCGCCCGGTGCGCGCGATGACGCGGGCGATGCAGGCGATCGCGGGCGGCGACACCACGCTGCATATCGGCTTCGAGGGGCGGCGCGACGAGGTCGGGCGCATGGCTGGGGCGCTGGAGACGCTGCGCCAGTCGGTCGGCCGCGCCTTCGTGCAGGGCGAGATGATCGAGCAATTGCCGGTGCCGGTGATGACCGCCGAGCCGGGCGGCGCGTTCCGCGTCACCTACCTCAACGCCGCCGCGCGCGAGGTGCTCGGCGGGATCGGGCCGGCGCTGCCGGTGCCGGTCGCGGCGCTGCTCGGGCAGAGCGTGGATTTCCTCACCCCGAACCCGGAGCGGACGCGCGAGATCCTGGCCGATCCGGCGCGGCTGCCGCACCGCGCCACCGTCGCGCTGGCGGAGGAGACGCTGGAACTCAGCATCTCGGCGCTGCGCAACGCCGATGGCAGCTATTCCGGCCCGATGCTGAGCCTGCGCGTGCTGACGGCGCAGCAACGCCTGTCGGAACAGTTCCAGGGCTCGGTGGTCAGCATCGCCCATGTCGTCGGCGACTCCGCGCGCGGCATGGCGGCCACGGCCGACGCCATGAGCGGCGCCGCGGCAAGCGGGGCGGCGCGGCTGGAGGAGGTGGCGGGCGCCTCCCGCGATGCATCCGGCCACGTGCAGGCGGTCGCGGCCAGCGCGGAGGAACTGGCGGCCTCGGTGCGCGAGATCGCGCGGCAGGTGGCCGAAAGTGCCGCCATCGCCGGCGGCGCGGTGGCCGAGGCGGAGGCGACGGACCGCACCGTGGCGGGTCTCGCGGACGCCGCCACGCGCATAGGCGACGTGGTGCGGCTGATCCAGGATATCGCCGGGCGCACCAATCTGCTGGCGCTGAACGCCACCATCGAGGCGGCACGCGCGGGCGAGGCGGGGCGGGGCTTCGCCGTGGTGGCCGGCGAGGTCAAGACGCTCGCCACCCAGACCGCCAAGGCGACGGAGGAGATCTCCGGCCAGATCACCGCGATCCAGCGGGAGACCGGGCAGGCCGTGGTGGCGCTGCGCTCGATCGGCGACACGATCCGGCGCATGAGCGAGATCGCGACCGCCATCGCCGGCGCGGTGGAGGAACAGGGGGCGGCGACGCAGGAGATCGCACGCAGCGTGCAGGAAGCCGCGCGCGGCACCTCGGAGGTGGACAGCACCATCGCCGTCGTCGCCGTCTCGGTCGCCCAGACCGGCGCGCAGGCCGGCGAGGTGGTGACGGCCGCCCAGGCGCTGACCGAGCAATCCGCCACCCTGTCGCGGGAGGTGACGGAGTTCCTGGGGGCGCTGAAGGCGGCGTAGCCGGGCGGCGCCCGCCTACCGCACCAGATTCCCCGGCTCCCGCCCGGCGAGCACAGCGTCGATGCCGTCCAGCACGATGTTGCCCATGGCGTCGCGCGTCTCCCGCGTCGCACTGCCCAGATGCGGCAGCAGCACGACGTTCTCCAGGTCGAGGTAGCCTGGGTTCAGGCGCGGTTCGCCGTCGTACACGTCCAGGCCGGCAAAGCCGACATGGCCCGAGCGCAGCGCGTCGATCAGCGCCGCGTCGTCCACCAGCGTGCCGCGCGCGGCATTCACCACCACGGCGCCCGGCGGCAGCAGCGCGATGCGCTCGGCGTTCAGCCAGCGCCGCGTGCCCTCGCCGCCCGGGGCGTTCAGCGACAGCACCTCGCAGGCGGCGAGGAAGCTCACATCGTCCTCGTGCCAGATCGCGCCGGCCTCCATGTCCGGTGGCAGGCGGGCCACGTCGCGATAATGCACCTGCATCCCGAAGGCGGTGGCCATGCGCGCCAGCTCGCGCCCGATGCGGCCCATGCCGAAAATGCCCAGCCGCCGGCCGGAGACCTGGGTGCCGAGCAACTGCGTCGGGCACCAGCCGGTCCATTTGCCCGAGCGCACCAGCCGCTCGCCTTCGCCAGCGCGGCGGCTGGCGGCGAAAATCAGCAGCATCGCGCATTCGGCGGTGGCGACACTCAGCACGTCCGGCGTGTTCACGACGGGCAGCCCGCGCATCCGCGCCGCCGCGAGGTCGATATGGTCGTAGCCGACCGAGAAGGTGCCGAGCACCTTGATGCTGGCCGGCAGCGCCCCGATCGTCGCCGCGTCCAGCTTCTCGGCAGGGCAGCACAGGATGGCATCGGCGCCTTGCGCCAGCCGCAGAATATCGGCGCCGGTGCGGGGCGTGTCCTCCGGATTCAGCCGCGCCTGATAGTCGCGGGCGGCGCGGGCCTCGATGGCGGGCGGCAGGCGGCGGGTGACGAGCAGGACGGGGTTCGGCATCGGACTCTCCTTCAGCGCCACAACGGGTCGATGGCTGGTTTGCCCGCCAGCACGGCGGCGATGTTGTCCAGCGCCCGCATGCCCATCGCGGTGCGCGTCTCCACCGTGGCGCTGCCCATGTGCGGGAACAGGAAGGTGTTGGGCAGGGCAGCGAAACGGAGGTCGAAATTCGGTTCGTCGTGGAACACATCCAGGCCGGCGGCGAACAGATGGCCGGATTGCAGCGCATCGAGCAGCGCCTGTTCGTCCACCAGATTGCCGCGCGCGGCGTTGACGAATACCGCCCCTTTCGGCAGCAGGCCGAAGGTCTTGGCGTTCATGATGTTCAGCGTGTCCGGCCCGCTGCGCGCGTGCAGCGAGAGGATGTCGCAATGCGGCAGCATGTCCTCGAACCGGGCGAAGTAGGTGGCGCCCTGTTCCTGCTCGGCCGGCAGCGGGCGCGGATTGCAGTACAGCACCTGCATCCCGAACCCGCGCGCCCGCTGCGCCACGGCTTGGCCGATGCGGCCCAACCCCAGAATGCCGAGGCGCTTGCCAGAGGCGCGCAGGCCCAGCATCTCGCCCAGCCCGAAGCCGCGCCGCCAGCCGGCGCGCATGATCGCCTCGTATTCGTGTGCCCGCCGGCACGCCCCGAGAATGAGCAGGAATGTCAGGTCGGCGGTGCAGTCGGTCAGCACGTCCGGCGTGTTCGTCACCGGCAGGCCGCGCGCCTGTGCCGCCGCCACGTCGATATGCTCGTAGCCGACGCTGCACGTGGCCGCGATCTTCACGCTCGCGGGCAGGCGGGCCATCACGTCGGCGCCGAACTTCAGATGCGAGGTCAGCATCAGCGCATCGGCGCGGGTTTCGGCCAACGCGGCGATCGCCTCGTCGGCGGTCATGTCGCGGCCCTCGGGCCACGGGCAGTCGAATTCGGCGCGGATACGCTCCGCGACGGCTTGAGGGATCTGGCGGCTGACGATCAGGCGCGGTTTCATGGGCGCGGCTTCCTCCGAGACGCCCCATGATGGCGGGCACGAGAGTGTTGCGGAAGGGGCCGGGGCAGGCCAGTTTGGTTTGCAGGAGACTCAACATGCGCCCGAACCTGATTCCCGACCTCGACCTGGCCGAGCATCTGTTCAACATGCTGCGCCTGCGCACCTCCGACGGGGTGGGGATCACGCGCGAGGCCTACGGGCCCGGCGAGCGCGTGGCCCACGCCATCGTCGCGGCCGAGGCGGAGGCGCTGGGCCTGGACGTGGAGGCCGATGCGGCCGGCAACCTGTTGATGACCATGCCCGGCACCAGTGCCACCGCGCGGCGCGTGGTGATCGGCAGCCATCTCGATTCGGTGCCGCGCGGCGGCAATTACGATGGCGCGGCCGGCGTGCTGGCCGGGATCGCGGCCCTGTCCGGCCTGCGGCGCGGCGGCTTCCGGCCCAGCCATGACATCACCGTCATTGCGATCCGCGCCGAAGAAGGCGGTGCGTGGTTCCCGACCAGTTTTCCGGGCAGCCGCGCCGCCCTCGGCACGCTGCCGCCGGCGGCGTTGGAGACGAAGCGGCTCGACACCGGCCGCACGCTGGCCGAGCACATGGCCGAGGAGGGATTTTTTCCGGACCGGGTGCGTGCTGGCGAATCCCTGCTGCGGCCGGCCGATATCGCGGCCTATCTGGAACTGCATATCGAACAGGGGCCGGTGCTGGACGCGGAGGAAATCCCGATCGGCATCGTCACCGGCATCCCCGGCTCCCGCCGGCTGCGGGCGGGGCGGGTGCTGGGCGAGTACAACCATTCCGGCGCCACCCCGCGGCGCTACCGGCGGGACGCGGCCATCGCGCTGGCGGAACTCGCCACGCGGCTGGACGACCGCTGGGCGGAGCTGGAGGCGGCCGGGCACTCGCTGGTCTGCACCTTCTGCGTGCTCGCGACGGCGCCGGAGGCGGGGTTCACCAAGATCCCCGGCGAGGCGCGGTTTCAGCTCGACGTGCGCGGCGTCGATCCGGCGAGCGTGGACGCGATCTTCGCCACGCTGCACGAACTGGTGCCGCAAATCGAGGCGCGGCGCGGCGTGCGCTTCGATCTCGGCGCCGAACTCGTGGCGCCCGCGACCCCCATGGCGCTGGAGGTGCGCGAGGGGCTGAAGCGCGCGGCATCGGCTTTGGGCGTGCCGTACCGGGAGATGGCGAGCGGCGGCGGGCACGACGCGGTGGCGTTCGCGCAGGCGGGCGTGCCGGCCGGGATGCTGTTCGTGCGCAACCAGAACGGTAGCCACAACCCCAACGAAACCCTGCGCTGGGAGGATTTCGCCACCGCCACCACGGTGCTGACCCGCTGGGCGTTGGACATGGCGAAATAGCATGCGCGCTTTCGTTCTGACCGGTCATGGCGGCCCGGAGGCGCAGGAGTGGCGCACCGACTGGCCGGACCCGGTGGCCGGCCCGGGCGAGGTGCTGGTGCGCGTCGGCGCGTGTGGGCTGAACAACACCGACATCTGGACCCGCGAGGGCCGCTACGCCGCCGAACCGGACGCGGCGGCTGGCTGGCGGGGCGCGCCGCTGGCATTTCCCCGCATCCAGGGCGCCGATATCTGCGGCCGCATCGTCGCGGTCGGTGCCGGCGTGCGCGCGGAAAGAATCGGCGAGCGCGTGCTGGTCAATCCGGTGGTTTATGGGCCGGAGGGCGACGGGCTCGACGACTACGATTTCCTCGGCAGCGAGCGTGACGGCGGCTTCGCCGATCTCGTGACGATTCCGGCGGTCAACGCCGTGGCCATCGACACATCGCTCGCCGATGCGGAACTCGCCACCTTCCCCACTGCCTACCTGACCGCCGAGCACATGCTGGCGCGCGCCCGTGTGGGGGCCGGCGAGCGCGTGCTGGTGACCGGCGCCTCGGGCGGTGTGGGGTCGGCGCTGGTGCAACTGGCGGCGCTGCGCGGTGCGACCGTGATCGCCATGGTCGGGCCAGGCAAGGCGGCGGCGGCGCGCGACCTCGGGGCCGCCTGCGTCGTGCCGCGCGAGTCCGCGGATCTGGCGGCGGCCATCGGCGGACCAGTCGATGTGGCGGCGGACGTGGTGGGCGGGGCGGGCTTTCCCGCCGTGCTCGCGGCGCTGCGGCCGGGCGGGCGCTATGTCACCGCCGGTGCCATCGCGGGGCCGCATGTGGCGCTGGATCTGCGTACGCTGTATCTGAAGCGCCTGGACCTGATCGGCTCGACGCTTGGCACGCGCGAGGAA
>JAKBCB010000163.1 GCA_021808185.1 Pseudomonadota bacterium | reverse complement strand
AGGCGGTCGGCGCGTTGCGCGGCGAGGGCGTGGTGGCGATGGTCGGCGACGGCATCAACGACGCGCCGGCGCTGGCCGCCGCCGATATCGGCATCGCCATGGCCACCGGCACGGATGCCGCGATCAACGCCGCCGGCATCACGCTGATGCGCGGCGACCCGGCGCTGGTGCCGGATGCCATCGCGATCGCCAGGCGCACAAGGCGCAAGATCGCGCAAGGGCTGGTGTGGGCCTTCGCCTACAACGTGGTGGGGATTCCGCTGGCCGCGTTCGGCCTGCTCAGCCCGGTGCTGGCGGGGGCGGCGATGGCGTTGAGCAGCGTGAGCGTGGTGGCCAACGCGTTGACGTTGCGGTTCTGGCGGCCGGGGGGCGAGCGATGAATATCGGGCAGGCGGCGCGGGCGGCGGGGGTGAACGCGAAGGCCATCCGCTACTACGAAAGCATCGGCCTGATCCCCGCGGCCGAGCGGACCGGGGCCGGGTATCGCGTCTATGGCGAACGCGACGTGGCGAGCCTGCGCTTCATCCGCCGCGCGCGCGATTTCGGCATTCCGGTCGAGCGCATCCGCGTGCTGGTGGGGTTGTGGCAGGACCGGGGGCGCGCGAGTGCCGAGGTCAAGCGCGTGGCGCTGGAGCATGTCGCCGAATTGGACGCCAGGATCGCCGAGCTGACCGCGATGCGCGACGCGCTGCACGATCTGGCCGACGCCTGCCACGGCGACGCCCGGCCGGAGTGCCCGATCCTGCGCGATCTGGAGCGGGGCGGGCAGGGCGCGCGCGGCTGGACGCCACGCGCCACCGAGACGACACTGGCACCCGACACCGAGGGGGACTCGCCATGGGCCAGATGATCGACGGCGCCTGGGTGCGGCAGGAGCATCTGGCGGCCACCGTCAACGGTGCCTTCCAGCGCCCGCCGACGACCTTCCGCGACAGCATCGCGCCGGGGGGCGCGCATCCGCCGGCCGCCGGGCGCTACCATCTGTATGTCTCGCTCGCATGCCCCTGGGCGCACCGCGCGCTGATCGTGCGCGCGCTGAAGGGTCTGGAAGGGCTGATCTCGCTGTCCAGCGTGCACTGGCTGATGGGCGAGGATGGCTGGACGTTTGTTCCTGGCGACGGCGTGATTGCCGACCCGGTGATGCACGCCACGCATCTGTATCAACTGTACGCCCGCGCGGACGAGAACTTCTCCGGCCGGGTGACGGTGCCGGTGCTGTGGGATCTGGCGAGCAACCGCATCGTCAACAACGAATCGTCGGAGGTGATCCGCATCTTCAACCACGCCTTCGACGGCCTCGGTGCGCGGCCGGGCGACTTCTACCCCGAGGCGCTGCGCCCGGAGATCGACGCGGTGAACGAGCGCGTCTATGCCACGCTGAACAACGGCGTGTATCGCGCGGGCTTCGCCTCCACCCAAGCGGCGTACGAGGCGGCGGTGCTGCCGCTGTTCGAGACGCTGGAGTGGCTGGAGGCGCGGCTGAGCCGAGCGCCGTTCCTGCTGGGCGAGACCTTCACCGAGGCGGATATTCGGCTGTTCACCACGCTGATCCGCTTCGACCCGGTGTATCATTACCACTTCAAGTGCAACCTGCGGCGGCTGAGCGACTTCCCGGCGCTTTGGGATTTCACCCGCTCGCTGTACCAGGTGCCGGCGATCCGGCGGACCGTGGATTTCGGCCACATCAAGCGGCACTATTTCATGAGCCACGGCCATGTGAACCCGACGCGGATCGTCCCCCTCGGGCCGGTGCTGGACCTCGACCAGCCGGGCTCGCGGCTGGGCGCCCTGCTGGCGCAAGTGGGCGGGTAGGCGGCGTCCGCGAAGGTGTCAGCCGGCCGCCGCCGGCTCCGCCTCGGCAGGTGCTGTGGGCGGCGCCAGGGTGTCGAGTTGCGGCAGGTCCGCGACCCGCAGCAGGCGCACGCCGGCCGCCCGCGCGGCGGCGGTGACGGGGTGGGGCAGGACGGCGCGAAGCAGGGTGAGCAGGACCGGGTGGGTTGCCAGCAGCCGTTCGCTGGCCTGGGCGAAGGCGCGCAGCGTGGCCGGGTTGAGTTCCTCGCCCGCCACATCGCACAGCACGGCGAGCGTCACCGCGCCGCGCGTGGCGGCCAGATAGACCACGTCCGCCTCGGTGGTGTAGCCCGCCGACCAGCCATGCGCGCGCAGCCAGGCGAGGCAGAACGCCTCCATCTCCGCGCGGGTCAGCGAGGCGGGCCAGTCCAGCCCCGCGACCGCCCGCGCCGTGGGGCGGCGGGGGCGGCGGGCAAACAGACGGCGCAGCAGGCCCGGCGCCGCCAGCGCGACCACGACCAGCCCCAGCCCCGTGCCCGCCTCCTCGGCCACAAGGCGCAAGGTCTCGGGCGGAGCGGTCCACAGGATCGCCCACATCGGCATGGCGACGATCAACAGGAAGGAATAGATCGGCAGCTTCATCGCGCACCTCCCGGCGCCGTCCGCCCGCGCGGCTGCGCGGACCTCCGGCCCGTGCCGCACAGCTAGGCGCTCGTTGCCCCGGCGCCAAGCGCGATGTGCGGGCGGCGGCTACCGCGCCGCCGCCACCGCCGCGTCCACCGCGTCGCCCAGGCGGGCGACGATGGCCGCGATATTGTCCGCCGTGGCGTTGTAGGGCGGCGCGATGCAGATATGGTTGCCGCGCGTCCCGTCGATGGTGCCGCCCATTGGGTAGATCGCCAGCCCGCGCTGATATGCCGCGTGCGCGATGCGTTCGTGCAGCTTCAGCGCCGGGTCGAACGGCGCCTTGCTGGCGCGGTCCGCCACCAGTTCGATGGCCCAGAACAGCCCGCGCCCCCTGATGTCGCCGACATGGCGGTGGTTGCCGAGGCGGGAGACGAGGCCGGCCGACAGCGCCTCGCCCATCGCGCGCACGTTCGCGAGCAAGCCGTCCTCGGCGATCACCTGCTGCACCGCCAGCGCCGCGGCGCACGCCACCGGATGCGCCTGATAGGTCTGCCCGTGCATGAACGTGCCGGAGCCGGCGCGCAGCGCCTCGGTCACGCGGCGGGCGATCAGGATGCCGCCGATCGGCTGGTAGCCGCCGCCGAGGCCCTTGGCGATGACCTGGATGTCCGGCGCCACGCCTTCCTGTTCCCAGGCATGGGTGGTGCCGGTGCGGCCCATGCCGCACATCACCTCGTCCAGGATCAGCAGCGCGCCGTGCCGGTCGCACACCGCCCGCACGGCGTTGAAATAGCCGGGCACGGCCGCGACGCAGCCGGTGGTGGCGCCGACCACCGGCTCCGCGCAGAAGGCCGCGACGGTGTCCGGCCCGAGTCGCTGGAACTCCGCCTCCAACTCGTCGGCGAGGCGCTGCACGTATTGCTCGTCCGATTCGCCCGCATCCTGGAAGCGGTAGGCGAAGCACGGCGAGACATGGGAGAAATGATCGGACAGCAGCGGCAGATACGGCGCGCGGCGCATGGCGTTGCCGCCGGCGGCCAGTGCGCCAAGGGTGGTTCCGTGGTAGCTCTGCCGCCGCGCGATCACGCGGGTTCTTTGCGGCTGGCCGATCTCCAGAAAATACTGCCGTGCCAGCTTCAGCGCCGCCTCGACCGCCTCGGAGCCGGAGGAGACGAAGAACGCATGGCTCAGGCCGCCCGGCTCGTCCGCCAGCAGCGTGTCGGCCAGTTCCTCGGCCGCGGCATTGCTGAACAGCGAGGTATGCACGTACGCCACGCGCGCCAGTTGCGCGGTTATGGCGGCGTTGACGCGGGCATTGCCGTGGCCGAGACACGCGACGGCGGCCCCGCCGGAGCCGTCGATAATGGTCCGCCCGTCCTCGGCATGGAGAAAAATGCCCTCCCCGCGCAGCGCGAGCGGCGGATCGGCGGCGAGGGAGCGGTGCAGGATACGGCTCATGACGTGGGGGCTTCCCTGGTTGCGGCGCGACGGCGTTCAAGCCGGGGTGCACTTCAAGCGCACTTGACGCCCCCGCAACCCAACGGTAGCAAGCCGGCGCGTTCCGGCAAGGCGACTTGGCCGGGAACGCACGAATGAGCGATGACGACGCTGCCCGCAAAAGCAAGAAGGACTCGTCCTTCGAGCAACGATTGCGCGCCGCGCGCGAACGCCAGGGTCTGGAGCCCAGGGCGGACGCGGCGGGCAAGGGCAGCGGTGGAGCAGCCCCCACGGCGCTCGGCGTGGGGATGCGGGTTGGGGTCGAGCTGGTCTCGGCGATGGTCGTGGCGGTTGCCATCGGCTGGGCGCTGGACCGCTGGCTGCACACCCGCCCCGTGCTGCTGATCGTGTTCGTGCTGCTGGGGGGCGCGGCTGGGATCGCCAATGTGTGGCGGTTGATGGGTCCGGGGCGGATGCCCGGGACGAAATGAGGAACCGGGCGAAGCAGCCCAGAGAACGAAGGACGGGACCGTGGCGGCCGAACACGCGAGCATCGACGCCCTGGGTCAATTCAAGCTGCATACCGTGCTTGGGCCGATCGGCGCCTCGGTGAACTTCACCCAGTCGAACCTGCTGATGGTCATCGCGAGCGCGCTGATCCTGGCCCTGATGTACTTCGGCGCGCGCCCGCGCGCGGTGGTGCCGGGCCGGCTGCAAGCGGCTGCGGAGCTGGCATACGATTTCATCTATCGGATGGTGTCCGACCAGATCGGCCACGAGGGGCGGAAGTTCTTCCCGTTCGTGTTCACGCTGTTCTTTTTCGTCCTGTTCGGCAACCTGCTGGGGCTGCTGCCGTTCAGCTTCACCTACACCAGCCACATCGCGGTCACGGCCGCGCTTGCGATCACCGTCATCGTGCTGGTGACGATCGTGGCGCTGGCGATCCATGGGCTGCACTTCTTCAGCTACTTCTGGCCGTCCGGCGCGCCGATCGCGCTCGCGCCGATCATCGTGCCGGTCGAGATCATCTCCTACCTCTCGCGCCCTGTCAGCCTGTCCATCCGGTTGTTCGCCAACATGGTGGCCGGACACGTCATGTTCGAAGTGTTCGCGACCTTCATGGTGATGATGGCCGGGGCCGGCGCGGTCGGGTATGTCGGCGCCGTTGGGCCGCTGGCGATGAATGTCATTATGATGGGCTTCGAATTGCTGGTCGCCGCCTTGCAGGCCTACGTGTTCGCGGTGCTGACCTGCATCTACCTTCACGACGCGGTGCATCTGCACTAGAAGCCGCGGCGCGAACTGAACTCAGTTTCTCTCTCCAACGACACAGAAGGACTACCGCTATGGACGTCGCCGCCGCGAAGGCTATCGGAGCCGGTATCGCCGTGATCGCCCTTGCCGGCGTCGGCATCGGCATTGGCAACATCTTCTCCTCGCTGGTCACCAGCGTGGCGCGCAACCCCTCGGCGCGCGATCAGGTGTTCGGCCTGGGCATTCTGGGCTTCGCGCTGACGGAAGCCGTCGCGCTGTTCGCCCTGCTGATCGCGTTCCTGATCCTGTTCACCTGAGCGGATTCGCCTCCCCGGTCGCGGGGAGGCGCCAACGTCCCAGGACGAGAGGCACGAGGATGGCTCGACGCGCGTTTGCGGTGGTGGCCGGCGGCATGGTTGCCGGCGCCGCCCTGCTGATCCAAGCCACGCCCGCCCGCGCGGGCGAGGGGATGCCGCAGCTCGACTTCGCCAACCCGCTGACGCTGGCGCAGGTGGTGTGGCTCGGCATCATCTTCTTCGCGCTCTACCTGCTGCTGTCGCGCTGGGCGCTGCCGCGGGTGGCCGCGGTGCTGGAAAGCCGCGCCGCCGCCATCGCCGCCGACCTCGACGCCGCGCGCGGCGCCAAGGAGAAGGCGGACACGGCGGTGGACGAACTGACCCGCGCCACGCGGGAGGCGCACGCCAATGCCCAGGCGGAGATCGCGCAGGCGGTCGCCATCGCCAAGCAGACGGCGGACGCGCAAGCGGCGGAGATGAACGCGCGGCTCGATGCGCAGATCGCCGCCGCCGAGGGCCGTATCGCCCAGGCGCGCGCGGCTGCCCTCGGCGCGCTGTCGCAGGTGGCCACGGACACCGCCCGTGAGGTGGTGGACCGGCTGGTGGGCGGCGGGATCGACAACGCCACGGTGTCGCGGGCGGTCGCCGACGTGCTCGCCGCGCGCGCGGCATAGCGGAGGGCACCATGCAGGAAGAAAGTTTCTTCGCCGATCCGCGCAGCTGGGTCGCCGCCGCGTTCGTGATCTTCTTCGTGCTGTTCGGCGCGAAGCTGTGGAAGGCGCTGGCCGGGATGCTGGACAAGCGCACCGAGGCGGTGCGCGCCGAACTCGACGAGGCCAGCCGGCTGCGGCGCGAGGCCGAGGCCATGCTGGCCGATGCCAGCAAGCGGCGTGAGGCGGCGCTGGCCGAAGCCAAGGCGCTGCTCGACGGTGCCCGCGCCGAGGCCGGCCGGCTCGCCAAGGCGTCCGCCGAGGAGGCCGCGCACGCGGCCACCCGCCGCGAGCAGATGGCGCTCGACCGCATCGCGGCGGCGGAAAAGGCCGCCGTGGACGAGGTGCGCATCACCGCCGCCGATGTTGCGTGTGTCGCCGCCGAGCGGGTGATCCGCGAGGGGTTGACGGCAGGTGCAGACGCGGCGCTGATCGACCACGCCATCGGCAACATCGCCACCGCCCTGGCGCCGCGCCGCGCCGCCTGAGCGATACCGAATTTTCGTGCTGAACGACCCCGGGGCGGAAACGCCCCGGGGTTTTTCGTGCCCGCACGCCGTGGCATTTCTGCAACGAGCACGAAATTTCACGTTTAGTTTACCGCTTTCCGTGCCGGATCAGTGACGTGCGCCACAACCGCGCGCCAATCCCATGCGTAGAGGTTTGATCGTTCGCCCTCGCCGAAAATTGGAGGTCCGCATGTTACCCGCTTCACGCAGCCTGCCGTGCTCGGGCTACTCCGTCGCCGTGTCGTTTCCCGATGTCGAGCCGGAGGTGCTGGCCCGCGAGGCCGCGCACGAGGCCGGGTGGGCAGCGCGGCCAGGGGCGGGGGCATGGCAATCCTATCTGGGCCGCGTGCTGCCGGCGCTGGAGCGCAGCGTGCCCGGCGACATGGCGCACGCCCTGCTCGCCGCCGGCACTGGCGCCCATGCCTCGCGCGCCCATGCCGAGCGGATGCGCCGCCAGGCCCTCGCGGCCGGCGCGGTCGGGCGCGCCCGGTTCTGGGCCGATGTGAGCGAGGAAGTGGCGCGGGTGACGCGGGCTTAGCAGCCCCCCGCGGCCCGAGGGCAGGCGTTACCGACCCAGCGCCACCACGCGGCTGTCCGAGACCACTTTCGGGCCGGCTGACTCGGCGCGCGGGACGCGAAAGGCCAGTGCGTACAGCGCCGGCAGGAACACCAGCGTCAGCACCGTCGCCACCACCAGCCCGCCGATCATCGCCAGCGCCATCGGCCCCCAGAAGACGTTGGTGGCGAGCGGGATGAACGCCAGCGCCGCCGCCAGCGCCGTCAGCACCACCGGGCGGGCGCGGCGCACCGTGCTCTCGACGATGGCCTCGCCCAGCGTCCGGCCGGCCTCGACATCCTGCCGCACCTGATCGACCAGAATGATGGTGTTGCGCATGATCATCCCGCCCAGCGCGATCACGCCGAGCAAGGCCACGAAGCCGAATGCCGCGTCCGCCAGCAGCAGCGCCGCGACGGCCCCGATGATGCCGAGCGGCATCGTCGCCAGCACCAGCAGGGTGCGGGGGATGTTCTGCAACTGGATCATCAGCAGCAGCAGCATCGCCGCCCCCATGATCGGGAACACCGCAACCAGCGCCGTGTTCGCCTTCGCCGATTCCTCGGCGGCGCCGCCGACCTCGACGCGCACGCCGTCCGGCAGGTGCAGCGCCTGGATCGCGGGCCAC
>JAKBCB010000162.1 GCA_021808185.1 Pseudomonadota bacterium | reverse complement strand
GTGGCGCTCGCGGTCTCGGGCGTGGCCAAGGAAAAGAACAAGGTGTTCCTGGACACCAACGCCGCCACCTCCGACCTCACCGGCAAGGCGTGCAACGCCAACACGATCCACTGGGTGTACGACACCTGGATGCTGGCGCACTCGACCGGCGGCGCGCTGGTGAAGGCCGGGGGCGATTCCTGGTATTTCATTACCGCCGACTACGCCTTCGGGCACGCGCTGCAACGCGACACCACGGGCTTCATCACCGCGGCGGGCGGCAAGGTGCTGGGCGCGGCGGCCTATCCCTTCCCCAGCACCAACGATTTCTCCAGCTACCTGCTGCAGGCGCAGTCCAGCGGCGCCAAGGTTGTCGGCTTCGCCAACGCCGGCGCCGACACGGTGAACAGCATCAAGCAGGCCAAGGAATTCGGCATCACCCAGACGCTGGCCGGCCTGCTGGTGTACATCACCGACGTACACGGCATGGGCCTGGAAGTCGCCCAGGGCCTCGTCGTGTCGTCCACCTTCTACTGGGATCTGGACGACCGCAAGCGCGCCTTCTCCGAACGGCTGTGGAAGAAAGTGCCGGGCAAGCGGCCCAACATGTCCCAGGCCGGCGACTACTCCGCCGCCATGCACTACCTCAAGACCGCCCTGGACATGGGGCCGGAGCAGATCAAGAAGGACGGCGCCGCCGCCGTTGCGCGCATGAAGGCGATCCCGACGGACGATGACGTGTTCGGCAAGGGCACCATCCGCGAGGACGGACGCAAGATCCATCCCTGCTACCTGTTCCAGGTGAAGACCCCCGCCGAAAGCAAGGGGCCGTGGGATTACTACAAGGTGCTCGCCACGGTGCCGGCCGAGGAAGCGTTCCGTCCGATGAAGGACGATGGCTGCCCGCTCATCAAGGCCTGATCGGACTCGCGCGCCCCGCCGCCCTCAAGGGCGCGGGGCGCCGCACACCCGTCGGGATGATCGAAAAGAACAACGGAGGCGTCGCCATGCAACTCTCCCGCCGCCTGCTGCTCGGCACCGCTGCCGCCGCGGCCACCTTGCCGGTCCAGCGCGTGCGCGCGCAGGACAAGGCTACCATCAAGATCGGCGTACTGAACGACCAGTCCGGCCCGTATCGCGATACCGGCGGCCTGACCTCGGCGATCTGCGCCAAGCAGGCGGTGGCCGAATTCAACGCCCAGGGCTTCAATGTCGAGGTGATCTACGCCGATCACCAGAACAAGCCCGATATCGGTGCCGGCATCGCGCGGCAATGGTACGACCGCGAAGGCGTGGACATGATCCTCGACGTGCCGACCTCCTCGGTCGGCCTCGCGGTCGGCGGTGTCGCGAAGGAAAAGGATAAGGCGTACATCAATACCGGTGCCGCCACCGCCGACCTTACCGGCAAGGCGTGCGCGCCCAGCATCGTGCACTGGTCGTACGACACCTACATGCTGGCCAAATCCACTGGTGGCGCCACGGTGAAATCCGGCGGCGACACTTGGTATTTCATCACCGCGGACTACGTGTTCGGCCACCAGTTGCAGGAACAGACCACCCGCTTCGTGCAGGCCGCCGGCGGCAAGGTGCTCGGCTCCTCGGCCTATCCCTTCCCCGGCACCACGGATTTCTCCAGCTTCCTGCTCCAGGCGCAGGCAAGCGGGGCGAAGGTGCTCGGTCTGTGCAACGCCGGCGCCGACACGGTGAACAGCATCAAGCAGGCCAAGGAGTTCGGCTTGCAGACGCGCATCGCCGCGATGCTGATGTTTATCACCGACGTGCACGCGCTCGGCCTGGATGTGGCGCAGGGGCTGACGCTGACGGAAAGCTTCTACTGGGATCTGAACCCGCGCACCCGCGCCTTCACCGACCGGGTGCGGCCGAAGACGCCGAACAACTGGCCCAACATGATCCATGCTGCCTGCTACGCCGGCACGCTGCATTACCTGAAGGCGGTGCAGCAGATCGGCGTCGCCGCCGCGAAGAAAAGCGGGACGGCTGCGGTCGCCGCGATGAAGGCGATCCCGACCGACGACGACGCCTTCGGCAAGGCGTATATCCGCGAGGACGGGCTTGCCATGGTGCCGAGCTATCTGTTCGAAGTGAAAAAGCCGTCCGAGAGCAAGGGGCCATGGGATTTCTACAAGACGATCCAGGTCTCCCCGCCGGATCAGGCGTGGCGCCCGTTGGCCGAGGGCGCTTGCCCCTTCGTCAAGAGCTGAGTCCGCGCGCATGGTGACGATCTTCGGCAAGCCGTTGCTGCTGCTCTACGGCCAACTCACGCTCGGGCTGATCAACGGTGCGTTCTACGCGCTGCTGTCGCTCGGGCTCGCGGTCATCTTCGGCCTGCTCAACGTGATCAATTTCGCCCACGGCGCGCTGTTCATGCTGGGCGCCTTCGTCACCTGGGGGCTGCTGCAGTACCTCGATATCGGCTACTGGCCGGCGTTGGTGATCGCGCCGATCATCGTCGGCGCCTTCGGCGTGGTGCTGGAACGGCTGCTGATCAAGCGGCTGCACGGGCTGGATCATCTTTACGGCCTGCTGCTGACCTTCGGCTGCGCGCTGGTGATCGAAGGGCTGATGCGCAACCAGTTCGGCAGTTCCGGCGTGCCGTACGCGATCCCCTCGGCGTTGCAGGGCGCGCTGCATCTCGGCTTCATGGTGCTGCCGCTGTATCGCGCCTGGGTGGTGATCGCGGCGGCGGCGATGTGCCTCGTCACCTGGTTGGTGATCGACAAGACCCGGCTCGGTGCCACGCTGCGCGCGGCGACCGAGAACGCGCCGCTGGTGCAGGCGTTCGGCGTGAACGTGCCGCGCCTGGTCACGCTGACCTACGGCGCCGGTGTCGGTCTCGCGGCCTTCGCCGGGGTGCTGGCGGCGCCGATGAACTCGGTCAATCCGAACATGGGGTCCAACCTCATCATCGTGGTGTTCGCAACCGTGGTGATCGGCGGCATGGGCTCCATTCTCGGCTCCATCGTCACCGGCTTCGGCCTTGGCATCATCGAGGGCCTGACCAAGGTCTATTACCCGGAAGGCTCGGCGACAGTGGTGTTCGTGGTCATGGTGATCGTGCTGCTCGTGCGCCCCGCCGGCCTGTTCGGGAGGGCTGCCTGAGATGACGTTCGGGTTCACCCGCGCCCAGGCCGTCGCCCTGGTCGCGATGCTGGCGTTGATCGTCGTGGCACCGGGGGTGCTGTATCCGGTGTTCCTGATGAAGGTGCTGTGCTTCGGCCTGTTCGCCGGCGCCTTCAACCTGCTCATCGGCTATGTCGGGCTGCTCTCGCTCGGCCATGCCGCGTATTTCGGCATGGGCAGCTACATCGCCGCCTGGACGGCCAAATACTGGGGCTTCTCCGCCGAACTGGCGATCCTGACTGGCGGCGTGGTCGGCGCCGCCATCGGCCTCGTGTTCGGCTGGCTGGCGATCCGGCGGCAGGGCATCTATTTCGCCATGATCACGCTGGCGCTGTCGCAGATGATCTATTTCTTCGCCCTGCAAGCGCCGTTCACCGGTGGCGAGGACGGCATCCAGCAGGTGCCGCGCGCACCGCTGTTCGGCCTGATCCCGCTGGAAGACGACATGACCCTTTATTGGGTCGTGGCGGCGATCTTCCTCCTCGGCTTTCTCGCCATTCATCGCATCGTGCATTCGCCGTTCGGCCAGGTGCTGAAGGCCATCCGCGAGAACGAGCCGCGTGCCATCTCGCTCGGCTACCGGGTGGACGACTACAAGCTGCTCGCCTTCGTGCTCTCGGCGTTCATCGCCGCCATCGCCGGGGCCACGAAGTCCCAGGTGTTCGGCATCGCGACCCTGACGGACGTGCACTGGGAAATGTCCGGCGAAGTGGTGCTGATGACCCTGCTCGGTGGCATCGGCACGATTTTCGGCCCCGTCATGGGTGCCCTGGTGTTCGGCTCGCTGGAAACCTACCTCGCGCAGTTCGGCGACTGGGTCACGGTGACGCAGGGCGCCATCTTCATCCTGTGCGTGCTGGCCTTCCGTCGCGGCATCATCGGGGAGATCGGGGCGCGGCTGCGGCTGGTGCTGTAGCGGCCGACGCCAGCGAGGAAGTCTTGGATACGACGCGCATCGTCCGCTACGACATCGGCTGAGCACCGCGGCACGCGTTTCCCTCCATGCCTGGGGCGGTGTATGCTGCACCGCACCATGTCAATTCCCAGACTGGCCAAGCCCGGCAAGTTCCGCCCCGAATACCTGTTCCACCCGGCCGCCGTGCTGGTGCAGGGCAGCGAGACGGCGGCGGGCGCGCAGGTGCTCGCCAATCTGCGCGAGGGCGGATTCGCCGGTCCGATCCTGACCGCCGAAACCGGCGCCGAGGTGCCGATCGGCGCCGAGCTGGCGCTGGTCTGCACCGACGCCGCCGCCGTGCCGGCCGCGTTCGCGGCACTGGCGCGCGCGGGAACCACGGCGGCCATCGTCGTCGGCATGGCCGGCGGCTTGCGGGCGCTGGCGGGGCGGAGCGGCGTGCGCTCGCTCGGCCCCGGCTCGTTCGGCATCGCGGTGCCCGGCATCGGGCTGAACGCCACGCGCGGCCACCTTGCCCCGCGCGCCGGGCGGGTGGCGCTGGTCTCGCAGTCCGCCGCCCTCTGCCGCGCCGTGCTCGACTGGGCGGAGCCGAACGGCATCGGCTTCAGCCACATCGTCGGCATCGGCGGCAACGACGATATCGGCTTCGGCCTCGTGCTCGACTGGCTGAGCCGCGACGCTGGCACCGGCGCGATTCTGCTCGACATCCGCCGCATCAAGGATGCGCGCCTGTTCCTCTCGGCCGCGCGCGCCGCCGCGCGCCTGCGCCCGGTGGTGGCGATCCGCGCCGGCGGGCGCCTGCTCGACGCCACCGGCACCGCCGACGCGACGCTGGAGGCTGCCTTGCGCCGCGCCGGCGTGCTGTGCGTGACGCAACTGGAGGATCTGCTCGCCGCCGCCGAGACGCTGACGCGCGCGCGCCCGGTGCGCTCGGAATCGCTCGCCATCGTCACCAACGGCATCGGCCCGGCCTGGCTCGCGGCGGACGCGGCGCTGCGCGAGGGGATCACGCTGGCCGCGCTCTCCCAGGCCACGCGGGACGTGCTGGCCGGCGTGCTGCCGACCGGCCTCGCGCCGAGCGTCTATCGCCCCGATGCCCGCGTCGAGGGCGACCTTGTCTATACCGGGACGGCGAACCCGATCCGGCTGGCCGAGGTCGCCTCGCTGCTGGCCGGCGCCAAGGAGGTCGGCGGCGTGCTGCTGGTCCACGCGCCGACCGGCCCGGCGGACGAGGCCGGGATGGACGCGATCCGCGCCGCCGCGAAGGCGATCCGGGTGCCGTTGCTGGTCTGTGCCATGGGCGAGACCACCGGGGCGGCGCATCGCCATGGCCTTGCCGCCGCCGGTGTGGCCGTGTTCGCGACCCCGGAGCAGGCGGTGCGTGGCTTCCTGCATCTGGTGCAGGACCGTCGCAACCGTGCCGCCGCGCGCGAATTGCCGCCGAGTGCGGTGCTGCGCATCGCGCCGGACCAGCAGGCGGTGCGCGACGCCTTCGCCCGCGCCCGCGCCGAGGGGCGGCTGACGCTGACGCAGGACGAGGCGATGGCGGTGCTGGCCGCCTACCACATCGCCCCGGTGCCGACCCGCCGTGTCGCAACCATCGCCCAGGCCGCCGCCGCCGCCTATTCGGTGGGCTACCCGGTGGTGCTGAAGCGCCGCCGCGCGGTGCGGCCGGAGGAGGGCGCGCGCGGTGGCATCGCGCTCGATCTGCGCGACATCGATGCGCTCGGCGACGCCTTCACCATGCTGGAGCGCCGCCGCACCCCGCGCGAGGATGCGGGGTTCCTGGTGCAGCATCAGGTCGGGCGCGCGCGCGAATTGCTGGTCGTGGTGGGCGAGGATGCTGTGTTCGGCCCGACCATCGGCTTCGGCCAGGGCGGTACCGCCTCGGCCGCGTTCCACGACATCGCCATCGACCTGCCGCCGCTGAACCTGCCGCTGGCGCGCGCGCTGATCGCGCGCACCCGGGTCGCCGACGCGCTTGGCCCGCTGCGAGACCAGCCGGCGGCGAACGTGGAAGCGGTGGCGGAGACGCTGGTGCGGGTCAGCCAGTTGGTCGTGGACTTCCCGGAGGTCGCCGAACTCGTCGTCAACCCGCTGTTCGCTGACGCGGATGGCGTGCAGGTCGCCGATGCCTGGATTCGCCTGCGCCCGGCAGGCGAGCCGGCCGGGCAACTGGCCATCGCCCCGTACCCCGCCGAACTGATCGGCCAGTACAGCGTGCGCGGCGAGACCTTCACCATCCGCCCGATCCGCCCGGAGGATGCCGAGGCGCACGGCGCCTTCTTCAAGCGCCTGTCGCCCGAGGATGTGCGCTACCGCTTCTTCAGCGCGATGCGCGAACTCTCGCCCGAACAGATGGCGCGGCTGACGCAGGTGGACTACGAGCGCGAAATTGCCTTCGTCGCCGTGCGCGACAGCACCGGCGAGACGGTCGGCGTCGCCCGGCTGGTGTGCGAGATCGGCAGCCCGGAGGGCGAATTCGCCGTCGTGGTGCAGCCGGACGTGAAGGGGCGGGGCCTCGCGCGGCATCTGATGCAACGCCTGATCGCCTGGGCGCGCGCGCGCGGCATGGCCGCCGTGGTCGGGCAGGTGCTGGCCGACAACACACCGATGCTGGCCTTCGTGCGCGGTCTCGGCTTCGTCGTGCAGCGGATGCCGGACGAGGACGGGGTGGTGGAGGCGCGGCTCGCGCTGAACGGCACGGGTTAGGCGGCGTTCAGGCCCCGCGCCATACCCCGTCGCTTTCTGCCGCAAGCCCTTCCGCGCGCAGCTTCCACAGGTGCGCGGTCACGCTCGCCTCGGCCGCGCGCACGAGGCGCGGATCGAGCGGCACGTACAGCGCCGCCACGATCGCGCGGGCCGTGTGCGGTGCCACGCGGATGAGCGAGGCGATGCTTTCCTCGCGCCGCAGCCGGTGCTCCAGCAGGGCGGCGATGAACGGCCGGGGTTCGGTGATTGGCGGGCCGTGCCCGGGCAGCAGCACCTTGTCATCGCGCGCCAGCAGCAGGCGCAGCCCCGCGATGTAGGCCGCCATGTCGCCGTCCGGCGGGATCACCACGCTGGAGGAAAACGACATCACATGGTCGGCGCTGAACAGGGTTCCGTCGTGCGCGAAACACAGATGGTCCGGCGCATGGCCGGGGGTCGCCACCGCCGTCCATGCGCCGGCCGTGTCGCCATCCGCCACCGCCGCGCCGAACCGGCCGGAGGCCGCGAACACCGCGGCGCCGGTCGCCGCCACCAGCGCCGGCAGCGCGCCGATGTGGTCCGAATGCCCGTGGCTGAGCAGAACGCGCGATACCCGGCCGCCGGTCGCGGCGAGAATGTCGGAAAGGTGCGCGGCATCGTCCGGGCCGGGATCGAGCACGGCGAACCCGTCCGTGCCGGCGATCAGATAGGTGTTGGTGCCGTGATACGTCATTGGCCCCGGATTGCGGGCGACGATGCGCGAAATCCCCGGCGCCACCGGCAGCGCCACCCCGCGCGCGGGGTCCGGCTCGGTCAGGAAGCGCGGCGCGCTCACTGGTCGTTGCGCTGCGCGAGCGCCGGGGCCACGACCGGCATCGCCCCACCCGCCGCCATCGCCCGCTCCGTCCGCCGCCGGCGCTGCTCGCCCATCAGATTGGCGATCCCCGCCGCCGCGACCACCGAGGCGCCGCCGAGCGTGCTCAGCGACGGGATCTCCGAGAACATCGCGTAGCCGAGCGGCACCGCCCAGATCATGCCGGTATATTCGTAGGGTGCCAGCGCCCCCACCGGCGCCAGCGCCGAGGCGCGCC
>JAKBCB010000161.1 GCA_021808185.1 Pseudomonadota bacterium | reverse complement strand
GGAAGGGTGCAACACAAATCATGTAACACCGGCTGCGTGGCGCCCGCCGGTCAGGGCGGCGATTCCGCCTCTCGGGGCAGCGCCGGCGCCTGGGCCGCGAGCCACGCGCGGAAGCTGTCGCCGGCACAGTCGAACGGGTCGGGGAACCCCGCGAGCGCGTCGGGGTGGGCGCGGGCGACGCGGCGGGCGGACGGCGGGATCGGGGTGCCGTCGCTGAATTGCGAAAAATGCCACCAGTCGTCTGCAAGGCCTGGCTCGGCCAGCGCTGCGCACCGGCGGGCGTGCCAGGCCCACAACTCGGCCGCGGCGCCGGTCGGCTCCGGCTTGGCGAAGCGAATGAAGGCCAGCGGCGCCCCGTCCACGCGCATGTTGCCGTTAGCGGAAAAGCGCGGCGGGTGGCGTGCGAGCACGCGTTCGGTGGGATTCCAGCCTGGATCGCGCACGACGGCGGCGCGCGTGGCCAGCGCCGCGCCCGGATCGGCGCGCAGCCGCGCCGCCCAGTCCTCGGCGAAGGCCAGGCCGGTCGCGTCGTTGCGGATGGCGAGGAATCCGTCGCCCCGCGCGTCCCCCGGTGCCAGCAGGACGGAGGCGGCATCGTCGCGAGTGGCCAGCGAGGCGAGCGGATGGAACACCGCGACCTCGGGTGCGAGATACACCACCTTGCGGGCGCCGAGGCCGAGCAGGTGGCGAGCCATCGCCCCGCGCGCGGCGGCGCGCGCCTCCGCCCGCTCCTGGCCGAACAGCCAGCCCAGCACATGCGCGATGCCGAGCGCCTCGACCGCGACCACCGCATCGAAGCCGGCGAAGACGGCGCGGTTGGCGAAGCCCTGCGGCGGGCGGTCCACCAGCACCGCCCAGAGCGGCCAGCCCGGATGCGCCGCCCGCCACGTCTCGGCCAGCACCCGCGCCCGTGGCAGGTCCGTCAGCGTCAGGCTGGTGAAGCCGACGACGGTCATGGCGCGGCCAGCAGCAGGGGCACCCGCCAGTAGCGGCCGAGCGGGCGGATTTCTATGTCCAGACATTGCGCCGTGCCGACGATCAGGCCGGCGTCGCCGTCGGTCCATTGCCAATCCGCGTCCGGCTTGTGCCACCCGCCGGCGCGGCGCGGGTCGTTCGGTGGGACCGGCGTGCCGTCCAGCGCCAGGGCCGTGACCGCGATGCCGAGGCGGCGGCGTTCGCCCTCGGCGGCGCGGTCCCAGGCGCCGCGCAGATGGCGCGAGCGCAGCCGCACCATGCGCCGTGCGTCGGCGGGTTCCGCCGGCGGCAGGGTGAAGCGCCAAGTGCCGCCCGCCTGAGTACCGCCCGTCTGGGTGCCGTCGAGCCGCGCGCCGCGCAGCAGCAGATGCACGTCCGGTGCCTCGGTGATCGGCGCCACTGCTTCGCCCAGCGCGATGGTGGCGGTGGAGCCCGCGTGTTGCAGCACCGGCGGCGGCGCGGCGGCGGCGCGGCGGGCGTGGGCATGGGCGGCGGCGCGGCCGCTGGCGAAGAACTCCGCGAGCGCGGCGTCGTCGGCCAGGACGATGGCCTCCGCCATGGCGGGCAAGCCGGGTCCGGTCGTCAGGATGTCGGCGCCGGCGGCGCGCGCCTCGAACGCGGCGGTGGGGAAGGGCTCGGGCCAGATCGCCAGCGCGAGCAGGAAATCGATGCGGTGCTCGGCCAGGGCGCGCACCACGGCGAACGGCTTGTTCGGCGCGCGCGCGGCCACGAGCGGGGCCACGCCGGGCAGGGGGTGCGACGCCGCGTCGCCGCCGACCTGCACGAACGCGGCGTCCCCCGCCACGCGGGCGACGAGAGCGGCAAAGCGCGGCCAGCCGTTCGCCACCGTCGCGGGGCCGACGAAGGCGACGCGCACCTTGCCGTCCGGGCACGTGGGTGGGGGCGCCGTGTCGGCGGGGGCGAGGCGCAGATGCGGATGCACCAGCAGGCCCTCGCTCGGCAGGTCGGTGGCCTGCCGGAACAGCGCCAGCGCCTCGGCCGAGGGGGCGACGACATGGAAACGGACGGCCTCGAACAGCGCCCGCACGCGGGCGATATGGGCCGGGCGCGCGGGGCCGTGGCGGCAGATGCGGCAGGCTATGCTGGCGGGCGGCGGCGCGTGGCAGAACGCGATGTCGTTGCGCAGCAACAGTGGGTTGCCGCAGGCCACGGCATGGTCGTGCAGCCAGAAGAAGGCGTGGCGTGGGCGCAGGCACGCGGCCAGGGCGGCGATGGCTTCCGGCCGGTGGCCGGCCAGCGCGTGCACCACGAGCAGCCGGGGCAGGGCGGCCAGCGGGCCGGCGGCGAGGGATGCCAGGGCGAGGCCGACGGCGCCGGCGGTGGCGATGCCGCGCAGCGCGCCGTCGAGAGCGATTTCGAACGGGATCGGCTCCGGTCCGTGCGGCGCGAGGCCGCCGTGCGGTAACGGCGGCGACAGATGCAGATACACGGCGCGGTCGCCGTTGAACTTGCGCTGCTCGTCGGCGATCACCAGCGCGGCGGTGTCGGACGCCTCCAGGTAGCGGCCGGCGCCGATGGCGACGACGAACCCGCGCGCGCCGGCGGCGGCGGTGGCGAGCAGCCGGCGCAATTCCTCCGCCCCCAGCGCCGGGGCGATGCCGGGCGCGGGCACGGGGGCCGGACTTGGCTGGGTCATGCGAGGGCTTCGTGTTGCCGCGGGGGCGCGACGCTAGGGAACCGACCGCGCCGGCGCAACGGCCTCAGGGGCCACGGCCTTAGGCGCCACGACCTCAGGCGAGGGCGATCATCGAGCCCACGCCCTCGGGCGCGTCCACCCTTGCCGCGTCGAACGGCGCCGGGGGGGCGCCGTGGCGCCACAGATCGTGGCGCAGCATCAGCACGTCGCGCAGGCGCCCGCCGGTGAAGCAGGCTTCCCGGTGCCAGCCCATCACCACGAAGCCGAGCCGGCGGTGCAGCGCGAGTGCCGCCTCGTTGTCCAGCAGCACCCAGGAGATCACCTGCCGGTAGCGCGCCTGCCGGCAGGTCAGCAGCAGGGCGCGCAGCAGGGCCGCGCCCACGCCGCGGCGGCGATGGGCCGCCCGGATCCACACCGAACTCTGCATGCAGTGGGTGAAGCCGGCGCTGGCATGATAATTCTCGCAATGCGCGAAGCCGAGCACGCGCCCTGGGGCGGCGGCCACGATGAACGGCAATTGCCCCTGCAACAATCCGCGATAGCGCACCGCCAGATCGGCGGGATCGACCCGATCGTCGAAGGCGCCGTCGCCGTTGCGCACGCACAACGCATAAATCGCGGCGATTTCGGGCAGGTCGGCTTCAGTGGCCTGCCGGCAATAGAAATCGCCCTGTGCCATCTGCATCAATGCGTCCTTGCCCCCGCGCCGCCCGATCCCCCGAATAGAATACCAATCCGTTCAGCGTCGTCCATCAAATTGCTCAGGCAATTATCAAATCGTGAAAATTATTGGTCGTTAATCGATTTCTAAATGGTAAATATTCAATATAATGCGCCAATCAGATCAATGTCTCACACGATTCGTCTGGCCGCGAAGGTCACGGCTTCCTCGGCGGCGCGGAACAGCGCCCGCGCCTTCTGCCGTGTTTCTTCGTACTCCGCTTCGGGGTCCGAATCCGCCACCACGCCGCAGCCGGCCTGCACGTACATGGTGCCGTCCTTCACCACGGCGGTGCGCAGGCCGATGCAGGTGTCCATGGTGCCGTTGGCGGCGAAATAGCCGATGCAGCCGGCATAGATGCCGCGCCGCGTCGGCTCCAGTTCCTCGATGATCTCCATGGCGCGCACCTTGGGTGCCCCGGTCAGCGTGCCGGCGGGGAAGCCGGCCACCAGCGCGTCGATCGCGTCCAGCCCCTCGCGCAACTGCCCCTGCACGTCGGACATGATGTGCATCACGTGGCTGAACCGCTCGATGGCGAAGCTTTCGGTCACGCGCACGGTGCCGATCTCGGCCACCCGGCCGACATCGTTGCGGCCGAGGTCGAGCAGCATCAGGTGCTCCGCCCGCTCCTTCGGGTCGGCGAGCAATTCGGCTTCGAGCCGCTGGTCCTCCTCGTGCGTCGCGCCGCGCCGGCGCGTGCCGGCGAGCGGGCGGATGGTCACGGTGTTGTCGCGCAACCGCACAAGAATTTCCGGGCTGCTGCCGACGATGGAGAACCCGGCGAAGTCCAGATAGAACAGGAACGGCGCGGGATTGATCCGGCGCAGCGCCCGATACAGCGCGAACGGCGGCAGCGCGAACGGGACGGAGAAGCGCTGGCTCGGCACCACCTGGAACACGTCGCCCGCGAACACGTATTCCTTCGCCCGCTCCACCGCCGCCATGAACCCGGCCTTGGTGAAGTTGGACGACGGTTCCGGCAGCGGCGGCAGTGCCACCGGCGGTGCCGCGAGCGGCACCGGGCGGGCGAGTGCCGCCTCGGCGGCGGCGATGGCGCCCTGGGCCGCTTCCCATGCCTGCGCGGCCGTGACATCGGCGCGCGGATAGACCGGGGCGGCCATGGTCAGCAGGTCGGTGACGTTGTCGAAGATAGCGAACAGGGTGGGGCGCACCATCACGCTGTCCGGCACGTCGATGCTGGCGGTGTTCTTGGCCGGCAGCTTCTCCATCTGCCGCACCATATCGTAGCCGAGGTAGCCGACCAGCCCGCCGGCCATCGGCGGCAGCCCCTCCGGCACGTCGAGGCGGGTTTCCTCGGTCAGCGCGCGCAGGCTGTCGAGCGGGGCGCGCTCGTCCGGCGTGAAGGCATAGGGCGCGGAGCGGGCGTTGCGGTTGATCTCGGGCTTGCCGTCGCGGCAGCGCCAGATCAGGTCCGGGGCGAGGCCGATGATGGAATACCGCCCGCGCGAGGCGCCGCCCTCCACGCTTTCCAGCAGGAAGGCATAGGGCCGGCCCTCGGCCAGCTTGAGGTAGGCCGCGACCGGGGTTTCCAGGTCCGCCACGCTGCGTGTCCAGACCAGCCGGCCACGGCCCTGCTCGTAATCGGCGCGGAACGCGGCAAAGCCGGGGGCGGGAGCGTCGGTCATGGCGGCACGCCTTGGAACAGGGGGCGGGAACTCATTCGGACGGGGTGGCGAGGCTTTCCAGCACCGACTGGTTGACATGCGGGTTGGCGCGGTCGCGCACGGCGGTGGCGAATACGGTCTGGATGTCCTCGCCGATGGCGCGCGCCAGCGCCTGCTGCACCTGGCCATAGCCGATCGGGTCGGCCTTCGGGTCCGGCAACTGGATGTCCACGAGGCTCGCGACCACGAACCCCTCCGGCGTCTCCACCATTGTCGCCTCGCCCTTCTTCAGCCCGAACAGCGGGTTGAGCAGGGCGGAGGGGAAGCCGGGCGGCGGGGCGGCGCGGCCGGCGGGCGGCAGACGGTTGACCGGCAGCCCGGCCTTCTCCGCCGCCGCCGCGATGGCGATGCCGCGCCGCGTGGCGCCGTAGATCGTCGCCGCCACCTGTTCCTGCGCGCGGTGCTGCCAGTCCGTCGCCCAATCGGCGCGCACCTGATCGGCGACGCTGTCCAGCGGCTTCGGCGCGGGCGGGGTGATCTGCTCGACCGTCAGCGCGTAGAAGGACTGCGAGCCGTCCGCCGCGTTCGGTCCCTGCGTCAACTTCGGCTGGTCGCCCTGCTTGGCCGCGAACGCCGCCTGGATCATTGCCGCGCGCAACTCCTTCGATCCGGGGATCGGCGCGGGCTTGCCCTCCGGCGTGGTCCCCTCGGCGTCCAGCGTGCCGGTGACGGCGGCGATGCCGAGATCGCCCGGCAGGTCGTCCAGCGTGGTGCCGGAGGACAGCAGGTTCTCGATGCGGTTGGCGCGATCGTACATCAGGTCGGCGGCCTTGTCGGCGATCACCCGCAGCCGCAGCGCGTCGCGCGCCTCGTCCAGCGTCTTGGCGCCACCGGGCACGATCTTCGTCACCTTGAGCACGTGCCAGCCGAGCGCGCTGTGCACGGGCGGCGGCACGACATCGAGCGGGGTCGCGAACACCGCGTTGCCAAGCTCGGGGGCGGGGAACTCGCTCAGCGCCGCGTCCGACAGCTCCACGGGGGCGGCGGCGGTCTTGGCGGCCTCGGCCTGCATTGCCGCCCAATCGGCGCCGGCGCTCCAGTCCGCCGCGAGTTTCTGCGCCTCCGCCTCGTCCTGGGTGAGGATCACCTGGACGGACCGCCGCTCGGGCGTGTTGAACTCGGCCTTGTGCTGCTCCCACGCGGCCTTGAGGTCGTCCTCGGTGACGGTGATTTCCTTGGCCAGCGTTTCCGGGGCCAGCACGATCGCCTTGATGCGGCGGTATTCCGGCGTGCTGTATTTCTCCGGATGGTTGGCCCACCAGCGTTCCACCTGCGCCGCCGTGGGCGCGGGGGCGGGCGGGGCGGCGGCGAACGGCACCGAGACCGCGTCGGCGACGCGCTTTTCCTGCTGGAACTCGAACACCTCGCGCGCCATCTCGGCGGGCGCCACGGCGCCGGCCGTCACCGCTTCCAGCACCTGCCGCTGGCTGAGGTCGGTGCGCAGCATGCGCGCGAATTCGGCGTCGCTCAGGCCGTTGTTGCGCAGCACCTGGCGGGCGATGTTGGCGTCGTACTGGCCCTGCGCGTTGCGGAATGCCGGCACGTCCTGCACCGCGCCCGCCAGCGCCGCCTCCGGCACCATCACGCCCAGGTCGCGCGCGGCGGCGGCGAGCGCCTTGCGGGTGACAAGCTGGCTGACCGTCTGCATGGCGACCATGCGGCGGATTTCCGGCGTGGGATCGGTGGCGCCGAGCGTCCGCGTGGCCTGTGCCAGGTCGCGGCGATAGGCGTCCTGGAACTCCGGCACCTCGATCTTCTCACCCGCGACGGTGGCGACGGAGGTATCGCTGGCGATGTTGCGCACCACGTCGCCCACGCCCCAGACGCCGAAGGAGATGACCAGCAGCCCGAAGAACACGCGGGCGGGCCAGGTGGCGAGGAAGCGGCGGAAGGTGGCAAGCATGGTGCGGTCCTGTCGCGAGGGGGCCGCACCATAGGAACAGTGGTGCGGCTTTGCCAGTCTCCGCCTGTTTGCCTGCGGCCGGGGCTTCGGTTACGAGCGGGGCCGCTGCAAGGGAGCACCGAGATGCGCGCGCTGATCGCCGGCAACTGGAAGATGAACGGGCGGCTGGCCGACCTTGCCGCCATCGCCGAGCCGCTGCGCCTGCCGGCCGAGACGCTCGCCTGCGACCTGCTGGTCTGCCCGCCGGCAACACTGGTGGCGGCGGCGGCGCGGGCGCTGGCCGGCTCGAAGGTGGCGGTGGGCGCGCAGGACTGCCATGCGAAGCCGTCCGGCGCGCATACCGGCGATATCTCGGCGGCGATGCTGCGCGATGCCGGGGCGACGTGGGTGATCCTCGGCCATTCCGAACGCCGCGCCGACCATGGCGAGACAGACTCGCAGGTGCGCGCCAAAACCGAGGCGGCGGCGGCGGCGGGCCTGACCGCCATCGTCTGCGTGGGCGAGACCGAGGCGGAACGGGTGGCGGGGCGGCAGAACGCCGTGGTTGGCGCACAACTGGCCGGCAGCCTGCCGGACGGGTTCGCGGGTGTCGTCGCCTACGAGCCGGTCTGGGCCATCGGCACCGGGCGCACCCCGACCGAGGCGGACGTGGCCGCCATGCACGCCTTCATCCGCGCCGAACTGGTGGCCCGCTTCGGCGCGGCGGGGCGGGGTGTCCGCATTCTCTACGGCGGCTCGGTGAAGCCGTCGAACGCGGCTGTGCTGCTGAACCTGCCGGAGGTGGGCGGGGCACTGGTGGGGGGCGCGAGCCTGAAGGCCGAGGATTTCCTGGCCATCGCGCGCGGCGTGCGCGCATAGATGCCGCCGGCCAGCGGCATCGCGCGGCCCTTCCCCAAGACCCGCGCACAAGCTAGAAGGCGCGCGAACCGCCGGGGACCACGATGACCACCGTTCTGCTGCTGATCCATCTGTTCGTCACCATCGCGCTGATCGGCGT
>JAKBCB010000160.1 GCA_021808185.1 Pseudomonadota bacterium | reverse complement strand
TCCGATCTACACGCCGGAGATTTTCTCCGTGCTCGGCCAGGGCTATGTCGGCGTGGTGCCGGTGCCGGTGGTCATCATGTTCATCATGATGGTCGCGTTCTCCGTGCTTATGCGCCGCACCCGGTTCGGGCGCCACGTGTACGCGACCGGCGGCAACGAGGTCGCGGCCCGGTTGAGCGGGGTCAAGACTGATCGGGTGAAGTTGCTGGTGTACATGCTGTCGGGCACCATCGCGGCGATCGCCGGTGTCGTCAGCTTCTCCCGCTATCTTTCCGCCGAGCCGGCATCCGGCTTCGGCTCGGAACTCGACGTGATCGCGGCGGCCGCGATCGGCGGCGCGAGCCTTTCGGGCGGCGTCGGCAGCGTCGAGGGCGCGATCATCGGCGCGGCCCTGGCCGGGATCATCGCCAATGGCGTGGTGTTGATGAACATCGACACCTACGCGCAGCAGGCCATCACGGGCGCCGTCATCCTCATCGCCGTCAGTCTCGATATCTGGCGCTCTAAGTCACGAGGGGGGTAAGACGCCGCGAAAACCGAGCGTACGACTGTCCGCTTTCGGACGATATGCCGACCGATGCCTTTGTAACCCATGACCAGGAAACGTTTTCTATGAAGAAGATATCCCTCAAGGCGCTGCTGCTCGCGCTGCCGCTGCTGGCTTCCGTCACCGCCCAGGCGAAGGACGCCAAGGACATCGTGATCGCGGTGATCCCGAAAGTGGCTGTGCCGTTCTTCGACGATTGCAATAACGGCGCCAAGGCCGCCGCCACCGCCGCCGGCGTGCAGTACCAGTGGGTGGTGCCGCAGAACACCCAGGGCTCGACCCAGGTGAAGATTCTCGAAGACCTCATCTCCAAGCATGTCGATGGCATCGCGATTTCGGTCAACGAGCCGAAATCCGTCGAGTCGATCATCAAGAAGGCGATGGCGAGCGGCATCAAGGTGCTGACGTTCGACTCCGACTCCGCCAAGAGCGGCCGCAGCATGTATATCGGCACCAGCAACATGGCCGCCGGTGAGACCATGGGCGAGTCGATGGCGAAGGCCGTGGGCGGCAAGGGCGAAGTCGCCATCGTCACCGGCCAGCTGGGTGCCGCGAACCTGAACGAGCGCATCGCCGGCATCAAGCAGGCGCTGGCCAAGTTCCCGAACATCAAGCTCGTCGCCACCGAGGGCACCGAGGACGATCTGGCCAAGGCCGTCTCGGTCGATGAGGCGCTGTTTCGTGGCCATCCGGCCCTCGCCGGCATCTTCGGCGTGAGCCAGGTCGGTGGCCCGTCGATCGCGAAGGTGATGGCGACGAAGGAATTCGCCTCCAAGAAGGGCGCCGTGAAGGTGTTCGCATTCGACGACCTGCCCGACACCATCAAGGGCGTGAAGGAAGGCTACATCCAGGGCATCATGGTGCAGCGCCCGGTGACGATGGGCAAGCTGTCGGTCGAGCACCTGATCGCACAGATCGACGGCAAGGAGACCGCGCCGAAGGATATCGATACCGGCGTGACCGTGGTCGATGCCTCGAACCTCAACGGCTACACGAAGTAACCCGCCTTCGATACGCGCCGGCCGGGGCACGCGCGCCCCGGCCGGACTTCCTTGTGGCGAAAGCGAGCCCAGCCGATGCAGCCATTTCTGGAAATGCACAACATTTCCAAAACCTTTCCCGGTGTACGGGCGCTGAATCGCGTCGATCTGCTGGTGCGGCAGGGGGAGGTGCATGCCGTGGCCGGCGAGAACGGCGCGGGCAAAAGCACGCTGATGAAGATCATGACCGGGGTGCAGGGTGCCGACCCCGGCGGCAAGATTCTGATCGACGGACATGAAGTCGAAATTCGCGACCCCGTGCACGCGCGCGCGCTGGGCATCAGCATCATTTATCAGGAGCTGTCCGTCGTCGATAATCTGACGGTGGCGGAAAACCTGTTCCTCGCCCGCGAGCCGGTGGGACGCGCGGGGTTGCTCGACACGAGACGGATGAACGCCGAGGCCCGCAAGGTGCTGGAGCGGCTGGAGATGGACATCGCGCCCACCACGCGCGTCGGCGATCTCAGCATCGGCCAGCAGCAGATGATCGAGATCGCCAAGGCGATCTCGTACGAATCCAAGATTATCATCATGGACGAGCCGACCGCCTCGCTCAGTCATCACGAGACGGTCACGCTGCTCGGGCTGATCCGCGCGCTGCGCGCACGCAATGTCGGGATCGTCTATATCACGCACCGGCTCGACGAGATCTTCGAGATCGCTGACCGTGTCACCATCCTGCGCGACGGTTCGACCATCGACTCGCTACCCATCGGCGACATCACGCGCGACATCCTGGTGCGCAAGATGGTGGACCGCGAACTCACCCAGTTGTATGGGACGCACGCTTCGCACGCGACCGATCAGGTTGTGATGGCCGTCGAGGGTTTGACCTTGCGCCATGCGAAGCCCCACGGCGCGAAAGTCCGCGACGTGTCATTCCAGTTGCATCGCGGGGAAATCCTCGGCTTCTTCGGGCTGATCGGCGCCGGCCGCACCGAGATCATGGAGATGATCTTCGGCGTGCGCGGCTACACCGGGGACATCCGCATCGACGGCGCCAAGGTCGATATCGGCACGCCGGGCGATGCCATTTCGCACGGCATCGGCTTCGTGACCGAGGATCGCAAGACCCAGGGCCTCGTGCTCGGCATGAGCGTGCGCGAGAACTTCAGTCTGACGCATCTGGAAGCCTATTCGCCCTGGCAGTTCATCGACCGCGCCGCCGAGGCGCGGCGCTGCGAGGAGTTCGTGCGCACGCTGGGTATCAAGACGCCGAGCAGCGAACAGCGCGTCATCAACCTCAGCGGCGGCAACCAGCAGAAGGTCGTCATTGCGAAATGGGTCGCGCGCGGGCCGCGCATCCTGATCGTCGATGAACCCACGCGCGGCATCGACATCGGCGCCAAGGCCGAAGTCCACGCGCTTCTGGCCCGGCTCGCGCGCGAGGGGATGGGCATTATCGTCATTTCGTCTGATCTGCCGGAGGTGCTGGCGGTCAGCGACCGCGTCGCCGTCGTCAAGGACGGCCAGATCGCCCATGTTTTCAGCCGTGCCGATGCATCGCAGGAGAGCATCATGCAGGCCGCCGCCGGCTGATCCGGATTTTTCTTTCTCCAACCATCGTGACAGGAACTTCGCCATGACCAAACGCATCATCTTCACCGGCGGCAGCGGCAAGGCCGGCCGCCATGTCGTGCAGCACCTCGTCGAGCACGGCTATCAGGTGCTCAACATCGACACCAAGCCGCTCGACAATCCGCATGTCCGCACGCTCATCACCGACATCACCGACAGCGGACAGGTGTTCAACGCCATGTCCAGCACGATGGAATTGCACGAGTTCGCGCCGGATCTGCGGCCGAAGCCGGTGGACGCCGTGGTGCATTTCGCCGCCATCCCGCGCATCATGATCGTGCCCGACAACGAGGTGTTCCGCATCAACACCATGGGCACCTACAACGTCATCGAGGCGGCGGCGAAGCTCGGGATCAAGAAGACGATCATCGCCTCGTCCGAGACGACGTATGGCGTCGTGTTCGCCAACGAACCGCGCGACCCGAAGTACCTCCCGCTGGACGAGGACTACCCGGTGGACCCGATGGACAGCTACGCGCTGTCGAAGATCTGCAACGAGCGTACCGCGCACGCCTTCGCGCAGCGCTTCGAGAGCGACATCTACGCCATCCGCATCGGCAACGTGATCGAGCCGCACGAGTACGCGAAGTTCCCGGAGTTCTTCAAGACGCCGGATGGCCGCAAGCGCATCACCTGGAGCTACATCGACGCGCGCGACCTCGGCCAGATCGTCCGCCTTGCGATCGAGAAGGACGGCTTGGGCTACCAGGTGTTCAACGCGGCCCAGAACGACTGCTCGTCGGACCTGCCGACCGCGGAGCTGCTGCGCCGCTACTATCCGAACGTGCCGGTGAAGGGAACGCTGGGCGAGTTCGAGACGCTGCTCTCCAACCGCAAGACGCGCGAGGTGCTCGGCTTCAAGGAACAGCACAACTGGCGTAGCGCGCTGGCCGGCAAGTAGTCGTCACGCAGGCAAGCCTCGGCGCGCTGGGCTAGAAGTGCCCGGCCGCCAGGCCCTGCTTCAATATCTCCGCCAGCCGCGCGAAATCCCCGGGCGTGCTGTACGGGGCGGCCGAGATGCGCAGCCAGATGCCGCCATCCACCTCGTTCACCGGCGCGTCCGTGCCCGCGTCCAGCAGCCGCTCCCGGATCGCCAGCGCCCGGCGCTGGCCGATCTCGCCGGTCAACGGCAGCCGCACCAGACCCATCGCGTTCTCCGCCGCGTTGCCGCTGCCGGTCTCGGTGCCGAGCCGCCCGGCCAGCAACGCCGCTCCCTCCGCCGCCAGCGACCGGCCGCGCGCGCGCAACGCGGCGCCGCCGAGGCGTTCGTGGAAATCCAGCGCCGCCGTCACCGCCAGCCACGCGCTGATGTCGCGCGTGCCGATCCAGTCGAACTCGGCCAGGAACCCCGCGCCATAGCCGTGCGAGATGGTCAGCGGGTGCAGCCCCTTCTGCCGCTCCGGCCGCGCCCATAGGAAGGCGCAGCCCTTGGGCGCGCACAGCCATTTGTGGCAGTTGCCGACATAGTAATCCGTCCCGGTCGCCGGCACGTCGAGGTCGAGGTTGCCCGGCCCGTGCGCCCCGTCCGCCAGCACCTTCACCCCGGCCGCGTGGCATGTGGCGACCAGCCGCGCCAGCGGCAGAACCAGCGCGCTGGACGACGTGACATGGTCCAGCACCGCAAGCCGCGTACGCGGCGTGATCGCCCCCGCCACCGCGGCCACCATCGCGTCGTCGTCGCCGCGCGGGAAGGGCAGGGGGGCCGTCACCACATGCGCGCCGGTGCGCGAGGCCACGTAGTGCGCCGCCTTCACCACCGCGCCGTAGCCGTGCGACAGCACAAGAATCTCGTCGCCGGGAGCAAAATCCAGCGAGCGGAGCACCGCGTTGCAGCCAGCGGTGGCGTTCTCGACGAACACCACGTCCTCGCCCCGCGCGCCCAGGAATGCGGCCAGCCGCCCGGCCGCCTGGCGCAACGCGGCCGGCGCCTCGCGCGCGAAGAAGCGCACCGGCTGCGCCTCCATCCGGCGCTGCCAGTCCCGTTGTGCCGCCAGCACCACGCGCGGCGCGGCGCCGTAGGAGCCGTGGTTGACGGTCAGATAGCCGGGGTCGAGAGCCCATTCATGCCGCGCCGCCTCGCCCCAAGGGTCAGGCGATCGCGGCATCGGCCTAGCTCAGCCGGATCGTGTAGGTCTGTTGCAGCATGCGCACGATCTCGGCGCTGTGCTCGGCGTCCCGCGCCTCGAACATCACTTCCAGTTCCGCTGTCTGCACGCTGGGGGAGGCGAACATGCGGTGATGCGACACGTCGATGATGTTGCCGCCGGCGCCGCCGATCTTGCCCGAGATGTCCGCCAGCACGCCGGGCCGGTCCGGGCATTCCACCACCAGCCGCCGCAGCCGCCCGTCGCGCAGCAGGTTGCGCAGCAGCACGTTGGCCAGAATGCGCGAATCGATGTTGCCGCCGCACACGGGGATGCCCACCCGCTTGCCGGCAAACCGGTCCGGGAAGGCCAGCAGAGCCGCAACGCCCGCGGCGCCCGCGCCCTCGGCGACGGTCTTGCAGCCTTCGACCAGCAGCGCGATGGCTTCCTCCACCGCGCGTTCCGGCACCACCACCACGTCGGCCACATGCGCGCGGATCACCGCGAGCGGCGCGGTGCCGATGTCGCGCACCGCGATGCCCTCGGCGATGGTCGCCCCGCCCACCGAGACCGGCAGGCCCGCGAGCCGCTGCGCCAGCGCGGCGTACGCCGCGACCTCGACGCCGATCACCTCGATCCCCGGCTTGATCCCCGCCGCCGCCACCGCGCAGCCCGCGATCAGCCCGCCGCCGCCCACGGGAATGACCAGTGTCTCAAGGTCGGGAGCATCTTCCAGCAGTTCCAGCGCCAGTGTGCCCTGGCCCGCCATCACCGCCGGGTCGTCGTAGGGGTGCACGAACACCCGCCCCTCGTCGCGGGCGATGGCGTGGGCGTGCTCGGCCGCCTCGGCCAGCGCCTCGCCGTGCAGCACCACGCGGGCACCCCAGCCGGCCGTCCGGGAGACCTTGGTCAGCGGGGTGAATTTCGGCATCACGATGACGGCGGAAATGCCGAGCAACTGCGCGTGCCGTGCCACCGCCTGCGCATGGTTGCCGGCCGACATCGCCACCACGCCGGCGGCGCGCTCAGCGGGGCTCAGCAGCGCCAGGCGGTTGGCGGCACCGCGTTCCTTGAACGCGCCGGTCGCCTGGAGGTTGTCCAGCTTCAGCGTCACATGCGCGCCGGTCGCGCGCGACAGCGCGTCGCTGTGCAGCGTGGGCGTGCGCACCACCTTGCCCGCGATTCGCGCGGCCGCCGCGCGAACGTCGGACAGCCCGATCATGCTCACGGGCTAGTGCCCGAACCGGACGCCCAAAATCTCGTAGGACCGATCGCCGCCCGGCGCCGGCACGGAGACGGTATCGCCGACTTTCTTGCCGATCAGCGCCTTGGCCAGCGGCGAGGAGATCGACAGGCGCGCCGATTTGATGTCGGCCTCATGCACGCCGACGATCTGGTATGTCGCCTCTTTCTCGGTTTCCTCGTCCATCAGCCACACATGCGCGCCGAACTTCACATGCTCGCCGGAGAGCGTGGACGGGTCGATCACCTCGACGGAGG
This sequence comes from Pseudomonadota bacterium, assembly GCA_021808185.1. GTDB lineage: Bacteria > Pseudomonadota > Alphaproteobacteria > Acetobacterales > Acetobacteraceae > CAJCJG01. The sequence continues at coordinate 1,203 of JAKBCB010000160.1, read as the reverse complement.
AGACGATCTCCTCCAGCTCGGCGATGCGGCCTTCGATGAAGCTCTGGCGCTCGCGCGCGGCGTGGTACTCGGCGTTTTCCGAGAGGTCGCCATGCGTCCGCGCCTCCGCGATCGCCCGGATGACGGCCGGACGCTCCACGGATTTCAGGTTGCGCAACTCGTCTTCGAGCTGCTTCAGGCCGGGGGCGGTCATCGGAAACTTCTGCACGGGCGCAACCTCGGAGCACGCAAGGGGACGGGTGGGACGGCGTGGCCAAGCCCAAACGACACCGCCGCGGAAGGCGGTGGACGCGGCGCAAACAGCGCCAGCGTCCGGCCGCCCGACCGCGACGGGACTCAGAACGAACCGCGAAAGTAAGCCTGTAGCGGCGCGACTTCAAGTGCGCCCGTCCGCATCGCGGCGATGGCGTGGGCCGCCGCCCGGGCGCCGGCAATGGTCGTGTAATGCGGCACCCCATGGGTCAGCGCGCTGCGCCGGATGTCGAAACTGTCCGTAACAGACTGCGCGCCCGCCGCCGTGTTGACGACCAACTGGATCTCGCCCGAGCGGATCGCATCGACGCAATGCGGCCGGCCTTCCAGCACCTTGTTGACCACCGAGACCGGTAGCCCGGCCTCACGCAGACGTGCCGCCGTCCCGCGCGTGGCGCGGATGGCGAAGCCCAGGTCGATCAGCCGCCGCGCCACGTTCACCGCCGCCGCCTTGTCGCTGTCGCGCACCGAGAGGAACACACAGCCCTTGTCCGGCAGCTTGACGCCGGCGCCCAACTGGCTCTTGGCGAAGGCGCGCTCGAAGCTGGCATCCAGCCCCATCACCTCGCCGGTGGATTTCATCTCCGGCCCCAGGATGGTGTCCACCTCGGGGAAGCGGGCGAAGGGGAACACCGCCTCCTTCACCGCGACATGCGGCGCGATGGCCTGATCGTCGAGACGGAAGTCCGACAGCCGGGCGCCCGCCATCACCCGGGCGCCGATCTTCGCCACCGGCACGCCCGTGGCCTTGGCGACGAACGGCACGGTGCGCGAGGCGCGCGGATTCACCTCCAGCACATAGATCGCGGAGTCCTTGATGGCGTATTGCACGTTCATCAGCCCGACGATGCCAAGCGCCTTGGCCAGCGCCTCGGTCTGCGACTTCAGCTCCGTCACCGTTGCGGGCGAGAGCGTGTACGGCGGCAGCGCGCAGGCGGAGTCGCCGGAATG
>JAKBCB010000159.1 GCA_021808185.1 Pseudomonadota bacterium | reverse complement strand
CGGCCATTTGAACGTCTTGTAGTAGAACCCGGCCGGCAGGAACGGCGAGAGGGCATCGTTGACGATGCCGATATCGAAGCCGAGCGACGGATAGCGGTTCTGGCTCTCGGCGCGCAGGCCCTGATACAATTCGATCATCGTCGCGCGCACGTTCGGCGTGCCGCGCGCGGCGTCGCGCGAGAGGTGAACCAGCGCGTTCGGCTCATCGGCGCCCGCTGTCAGGATGCCGCGCGGCCGGTGATACTTGAAGCTGCGGCCGACGAGATGCACGCCGTTGGCGAGCAGCGCCGAGGCCAGCGTATCGCCCTGCGCGCCGTGATAGGCGCGCCCGTCGAAGGTGAAGCGCAGCGGGGCGGCGCGGTCGATGCGCCCGCCGGATGCGGTGCGAAACGCGCTCATGCGCCCACCTTCGCGTCGGGGCGCGGCTCGCCGCTCTTGTAGGTGGTGACAAAGAAGTCGCTCACCGTGTCGCGCACCGCGTTGAAGAACCGCCCGCAGCCATTGCTGTGCCGCCAGCGCTCGGCGTGGATGCCCTTGGGGTTGGTGCGCACGTACAGGAACGTGGCCCATTCCTCGTCGCTCAGCGCCGAGGGGTCGGCCGGCCGGGCGATATGCGCCTCACCGCCGTAGGAGAATTCGATCTCCGGGCGCTTGCCGCAATACGGGCAGTCGATCAGCAACATGGTCCGAATCCTCAGTGCGCGACGGCGGCGGCGGCGGCTTCGTCGATCATGACGCCATCGCGGAACCGCTCGATGGTGAACGGCGCGTTGATCGGGTGCGGCTCGTCGCGGGCGATGGTGTGGGCGAACACATGCGCCGAGCCGGGCGTCGCCTTGAACCCGCCGGTGCCCCAGCCGCAATTCACATACAGTCCGGGCACCGGCGTCTTGGCGATGATCGGCGAGCGGTCCGGCGTGGTATCGACGATGCCGCCCCAGTTGCGCAGCATCCGCATGCGGCGGAACATCGGAAACAGCTCGCAGATCGCGTCCAGCGTGTGCGCGGGAATGTGCAGGCCGCCGCGCTGGCTGTACGAGACATACGCATCCGTGCCGGCGCCGATCACCAGCTCACCCTTGTCGGACTGGCTGATATAGGCGTGCACGGTGTTGGACATGACCACGCAGGGAAACGCGGGCTTTACCGGCTCGCTGACCAGTGCCTGCAACGGGAAGCTTTCCAGCGGCAGCCGCAGCCCGGCCATCGCCATGACAACGCTGGTGTGACCCGCCGCCACCACGCCGACCTTCTTCGCGCCGATGAAGCCGCGCGAGGTGTCCACACCCGTCACCGCGCCGTTGGGCGCGCGGCGGATGCCGGTGACTTCGCAGTTCTGGATGATGTCCACGCCCATCGCATCGGCGCCTCGGGCAAAACCCCACGCCACCGCGTCGTGCCGCGCCGTGCCGCCGCGCCGCTGCAACGCCGCACCCAGCACCGGATAGCGCAATGTCGGAGAAATGTTCAGCGGCGGGCAGAATTCCTTGGCCTGCTCGGCCGTCAGCCACTCGTTATCGACGCCGTTGGCGCGGTTGGCGTGGACGTGGCGCTTGAACACCTGGATGTCGTGGATGGTGTGCGCCAGCATCATCACGCCGCGCGGGCTGTACATGACGTTGTAGTTCAGTTCCCGCGAGAGCGATTCCCACAGCTTGACGGAGTGCTCGTAGAGCCCGGCGCTTTCGTCGAACAGGTAGTTGGAGCGGATGATGGTGGTATTGCGCCCGGTGTTGCCGCCGCCGAGCCAGCCACGCTCGATCACGGCGATGTTCCGCATCCCGTGTTCCTTGGCGAGGTAGTACGCCGTCCCCAGCCCGTGCCCGCCGGCACCGACGATCACCGCGTCGTACTCGGGCTTCGGCTCCGGCGTGCGCCAGTGCGGCTGCCAGGACGAATGCCCGCCAAAGGCGCGGCGCAGCAGCGAGAGGGCGGAATAGGTCTGCATGGTCAGGTCATCCGGGGAACGATTGCATAGAGTGCGCCGTCCCGCGCGCCCATGCGAGCATGGGCGCGTCCGATCCGTTGAACGGACGCGACGGCGCGTCGTCTGGGAACAAGGCGGCGCCTCACCGCTGCGCCGTCTGCCAGTTCTCCGCCACGTAATACGGCGCGTTGGACGCGGGCAGCATCGGCCGACCGAGCACATGGTCGGCCCCCTTCTCGCCGATCATGATGGTCGGCGCGTTCAGGTTGCCGGTCGTCACGCGCGGCATGATCGAGGAGTCGATCACGCGCAGCCCATCCAGCCCGATCACCCGGCATTGCGGGTCCACCACGGCCATCGGGTCGTCGGCCGCACCCATCTTGCAGGAGCAGGACGGGTGATAGGCGCTTTCGACCTTGGCGCGGACGAAGGCGTCGATCTGCTCGTCGGTCAGCACCGCATCGCCCGGCTGCAATTCCCGGCCGCGATAGCGGTCGAAGGCGGGCTGGGCGAAGATCTCGCGGGTGAGGCGCACGCAGGCGCGCATCTCCACCATGTCGTCGGGGTGGCTGAGGTAGTTGAACAGGATGCGCGGCTTGACCGCCGGATCGGGCGAGGCCAGACGCACCCAGCCGCGAGACTTCGAGCGCATCGGCCCGACATGCGCCTGGAACCCGTGCCCCTCGGCCAGCGAGGAACCGTCGTAGGTCACGGCGAGCGGCAGGAAGTGGTACTGGATGTCGGGGTACTTCACCCCCGCCCGGCTGCGGATGAAGCCGCAGCTTTCGAAATGGTTGGTGGCACCCAGCCCGTCCTTGGTCAGCAGCCAGCGGGCGCCGATCATCGCCTTGGACAGCGGGTTCATCACCGAGAACAGCGTGACCGGCTCCTTGCTTTCCACCTGGAAGTAGAATTCCAGATGGTCCTGCAAATTCTCTCCCACGCCGGGCAGGTCGTGCACGACGGGGATTCCCAGCGCGCGCAATTCCTCGCCCGGTCCGATGCCGGAGAGTTTCAGCAGTTGCGGGCTGTTGATCGGCCCGCCGGACAGGATCACGTCGTGGCGAGCGCGGGCGAGGTGTTCGGTGCCGTCACGGCGATACTTCACGCCGACCGCCCGCCGCCCCTCGAACACGATGCCGGTGGCCAGCGCGTGCGTCACCACCGTCAGATTCTTTCGCGCCAGCGCGGGCTTCAGATAGGCATTCGCGGTGCTCCAGCGCCGGCCGCGATGGACGGACATGCCCATGCGGCCGAAACCTTCCTGCTGGAAGCCGTTGTAGTCGGAGGTCGCCGGATAGCCCGCCTGCCGCGCGGCCTCCAGCCAGGCGGCGTGCAGCGGGTTCTTCATGCTGCCGTATTGGTTATGCTGCGGTCCCGACCTGTCGCGATAATCCGGGTCGCCCTCGGCATGGGCGTCGGCGCGGCGGAAATAGGGCAGGACATGGCGATACCCCCAGCCGGCGGCACCCAGTTCCTCCCAGTCCTCGAAGTCGAGCGGGTTGCCCCGCACCCAGACCATGCCGTTGATCGAGGACGATCCGCCCAGCACTTTGCCGCGCGGCGTGTGCAGCCGCCGCCCGCCGAGCGCCGGTTCGGGTTCGGTTTCATAGTGCCAGTTGTACTTGGCCATGTTCATCGGCATCGACAGCGCGCTCGGCATCTGGATCAGCACGGAGCGGTCGGAGCCGCCGAATTCCAGCAGCAGCACGCGCCGGGTGCCGTCCTCGGTCAGCCGGTTGGCCAGCACGCAGCCGGCCGAGCCGGCGCCGACGATCACATGGTCGTAGTCATCAACCGACATCGGGCGAGTGTTCCTGTGCCAAGGGTCAGAGGAGGCGCCATGCGTCATACGCGCGTCGTGGCGTCAGCGGGAAGGCCGGCGGCGAGCCGCGTCTCGCGTTCGGGCATCGCTTGCGGCACAGTGTGCACCGTTTCGACCGAAGGTCCGCCATGTCCGAAGCCCCAACCCCGCCCGCCCAACCGTTGCCGCTGCTCTTCAAGCGCGTGGTGGGTGTCAATCCGCAATTGCACGGCCACCTGAGGCTCGACCGCACGGTCGGCTTCCGGTTCGCCACCGGGGCGCAGTCGGTGCCGATCGGCATCACGGAGTTCGATGCGGTGGCGCAGCATTTCCCGATCCTGTTCACCACCGGCCCGAACCCGGTGCCGGTGGCGCTGCTGGGCCTGCGCGAGGGGGAGAACCTGTTCGTCCGCCCGGACGGCACCTGGCAGGCCGATGCCTATGTGCCGGCCTATGTCCGTGCCTTCCCGTTCGTCTTCGTCGAGGACGCCGCGAACAAAAGCATGTTCGTCGGCATGGAGCCGGATGCCGAGCAGATCCGCCCCGATGCCGGCCAGCCGCTGTTCGAGGACGGGCGGCCCTCACCCGCGCTGAACGAGGCGGTACAGTTCTGCCAGGCGTTCCGGGAGGCGGTGATGGCGGCGGCAAATTTCGGCCGCGCACTGGAGGCGGCGAAGCTGCTGGAGGAGGAGGAGGCAACCGTCAACTTCACCATCGGCGGCACCGCGCGTATTCGCGGCTTCAAGATCGTCAAGCCCGAGCGGCTGGCCGAGGTGGACGACGCCACGTTCCTGGACTGGCGGCGCATGGGCTACCTGAACGCGATCTATGCGCACCTGTTCTCGGCCGGCCGCTGGGGCCGGCTGATCGAACTCGGCGCGCCACGCCCGGCCGTGACGCATTAGCCCCACTTGATCCGGCCGGCCGGCCAAGCGCCGGGGCACCGTGAGGCGCCCCGGCGCTTTGCGTTTGGCGCCAGGGCCGGCCGAGCGCGCGTCTCTTGATGCGAGATAAGATATCAAAAACGGCGCGTTCTGTTTCCACGATAACCAACAGGAAGGTTTTTGGGACTACTCTCATGAGATCGTGAGCGGCCCCAAGACGAGAGATTGATCTCGTTTGATCGAGCGGCTCCGCGGCGGAGTTGCGGCGATGAGCGGCGATCAATCGCGGCCGGAAACGCATCGCGTTTTCGGAATGGGACATTCCGTGCCTTCGCTGTGGCAAAGCGAGAGCAACGACGCCACGCCGGCATCCGCCCCGCCGGCGCCGCTGGGCTGGCTGCTGGATGCCATCGTATCGCCCGCGCCGGCGACGCTGGGCCTCGCCGCCGCCAGCTTCACCGCCACCATCGCCCCGGATTTCGTGCTCGGCAGCATTGCCCCGGTGCCGGCGGCGAGCCTCGGCGGGGTCACGGGAACCCAGCGCACGGACGACAATTCCGACATCGCCGTGGGCGGCCCCACGGCGCGCGCGCAATTCGGCGTCAGCGGCGCGGGCATTAAGGTCGGTATCCTCTCGGACAGCTTCAACGTCACCGGCGGCATGGCCACCGACATCGGCAACGGCGACCTGCCGGCGGGTGTGACCATCCTCAAGGAAGGCCCGGCCGGCAGCCACGACGAGGGCCGCGCGATGGCCGACCTGGTGCACCGCATCGCGCCCGGCGCGCAGATCGCCTTCTACACCGCCGTCGATGGCGAGACGGATTTCGCCAAGGGGATCGCGGCGCTCCAGGCCGCCGGGTGCAACGTGATCGTGGACGATGTCGCCTATCTCGATGAGCCGTTCTTCCAGGACGGCGGCGCGGTGCAGCAGGCGGTAGAGAACGCGGTGGCGGCCGGCGTGAGCTACTTCACCGCCGCCAGCAACGAAGGCACCGACTACGTGCAGCAGAATTTCAGCATGATGCAGGTCGCGGTGCGTGGGCTGCCGGGCGGGGCGGTGGTGCAGAATTTCGGCAGCGCCGCCGACCCGCAACCCTGGGTCGATGTGACCGTGCCGACCGGCGGCACGCTGCGGCTGGACATGCAATGGAATCAGCCCTTCGCCAGCATCGGCGGCGGCGCCGGCAGCGCCGACAGCATCGGCATGGCGCTGTATGACTCCGCCGGCAACCTCGTCGCGGTCGCCAGCGGCGACATGGTGGGCGGCAACCCGGACCAGATTCTGAGCTACGTCAACAGCGCGGCCGGCACGAAATTCCGTTTGGTGGTGTTCGCCAATGGCGGCGCCTCGCCGCCGGGCATGTTCAAGATCATCAACTACGGCAGCGGCAGCATCAACAACAACGCCGGCAGCGGCTCGGGCACCGTGATCGGGCACGAGATGGTGGCCGGCGCCAACACGGTCGGCGCCGTTGCGTATGCCAACACCGCGGCGTTCGGGGGGAGCAACGCGCCGGAGGGGTTCTCCTCGGTCGGCACCGGCACGATTTTGTACAATGCGAACGGCGCCGCGCTGGGCACGCCGGTCTCGTCGCGGAAGGTGAACTTCCTGGCCCCCGACGGCAGTGTGACCAGCGTGTTCGCGCCGTTCTACGGCACCTCCGCCGCCGCCCCGGACGCCGCCGCCGTCGCGGCCCTGGTGTTGCAGGCGCATCCGGGCCTGACGCCGGCGCAAGTCACCACGATCATGCAAGCCAGCGCGACGCCGGTGCTCGGGGCCGCCTCCGCCGCCGCCGGCGCCGGCGTGCTCAACGCCGATGCGGCGGTGCGGATGGCGGTGAATTTTTCCCCGGCTCACGTCTGACGGAGGCTCGCATGCCGATCACCGAAGCACGACCGCCGCGCCGGCCCGGACGACCGGGCGCGCACGGCGCGGAGAAAGACCGCAGCGCCGCTTGACCGCCGCCATCCCTGCCGCGACAGTCCCTTTCGTCCGCCGACGCACGGCGGACCAAGACGAATGCGAAGGGGACGAGGCGGATGCGGTTCATGCTCGGCATCGATGTCGGTGGCACGTTCACCGACTTCGTGGCCTACGACAGGGATACGCGCGAAGTCGCGGTCTGGAAGCATTTTTCTGTCCCCGGCAATCCGGTCGAGGCCATCCTCGGCGGGTTGGCCGCGTTCGCGCACCGCGAGCAGGTCGCCAATATCCGCCTCGGCACCACGGTTGCCACCAACGCGCTGCTGGAGCGCAAGGGCGCCACCGTCGCCTACGTGACCACGGCGGGGTTCCGCGACGTGCCGTTCATCCAGCGCGGCAACCGCAAATTCCACTACGACATGAGCTGGGTGAAGCCGAAGCCCCTGGCGCTGCGGCGGCATTGCTTCGAACTGGTCGAGCGACTGGATTCCGAGGGCCGCGTGCTGACCCCGCTGGACGAGGCCGCCACGCGGGCGCTGGCGCGGCGGATCAAGGCCGATCCGGAGATCGCCTCGGTCGCGGTGACGCTGCTGTTTTCCTACCTCAATCCGGTGCACGAACGCCGGGTGAAGCAGATCTTCGCCGAGGAGGCGCCGGGCCTGCCGGTCTCGATTTCCTACGACGTACTGCCGAAATGGAAGGAATACGAGCGCGCATCGACGACGCTGGCTGACGCCTACATCAAGCCGATCGTCGCCGCGCAGTTGCGCGCGATGCGCGGCAGGCTGCGCGATGCCGGCATCACCGAGCGCATGGTGGTGATCAAGTCCAACGGCGGCGAGATGACGCTGGAGGCGGCGGCGGAACGGCCGGTCGATCTGACCGTCTCCGGCCCCACCGGCGGCGTGGTGGCGGGCAAATACATCGCCAAGCTGCTCGGCGTCGGCTCGCTGGTCACGCTCGACATGGGCGGCACATCGACAGACTGCTCGACCATCGTGGGCGGTGCCGAGAATTTCACCACGAATTTCGAGATCGAATGGGGCGTGCCGATTCAGGTGCCGATGATCGACATCCGCACCATCGGCGCCGGCGGCGGCTCGATCGCTTGGATCGACAAGGGCGGCATGTTGCGCGTGGGGCCGCACAGCGCGGGCGCGCAGCCAGGGCCGGCCTGCTATGGGCGCGGTGGCACGCAGGCGACGGTGACGGACGCCAACCTTGTGCTGGGCCGCATCAATGCCGAGAATTTCCTCGGCGGCACGATGCGGCTGGACGTCGCCGCCGCCGAGGCCGCCGTGGCGCGCGTGGCGGAGCAACTGCGGATGACACCCGATGCCACCGCGATGGCCATCGTGCAGATCGCCAACAACAACATGGTGGGCGCGCTGCGCAGCGTGCTGATCGAGCGCGGCCTCGATCCGCGCGA
>JAKBCB010000158.1 GCA_021808185.1 Pseudomonadota bacterium | reverse complement strand
CAGGTTCTCCAGCATCCCCAGCACGTCCTTGGATGTGCGCGACAGGATCTGGATGCGCACTTCGGGATGGCGCGCGGCGAACGGCGCCGTCAGCGCCGGCAGCATCGGCAGGGCGGTGGGGATGGCCGCCAGCCGCAAGGTGCCGTGCAGCGTAGAGCGCAACGCCGCCACTTCCTGGCGCATCGCCCGCGTGTCGCCCACGATCCGCCGCGCCCAGTCGAGCGTGCGCTCGCCGGCCTCGGTAAAGCCGTGAAAGCGGCTGCCGCGCTCGACCAGCAGCACGCCCAGCGTCTCCTCCAGCTGCTTGATCCCGGCGGAGAGTGTCGGCTGCGTGGTGCCGCACGCGGCGGCGGCGCGGCCGAAATGCCGCTCCTGTGCCAGCGCCAGCAGGTATTCCAGCTTGTCGAGCATATCTCCTCCGGCGGGTGAGCCAAGCACAGCGCCGCCGGCTCTGCTAGCGTGCCGGCAAATCCAGGGAGGCCGCGCGCATGAGCATCTACACGGGTCCGGTGTTCGACATGGCCCGCACACAGTTTCACCGCATCGCCGACCATCTGGCCATTCCGGCGGACGAACGCGACCGGCTGCTCTATCCCAAGCGCGCCATCGCCGTGTCCTGCCCGATCCACCGCGACGACGGCACCACGGCGGTGTTCCAGGGCTACCGGGTGCAGCACCACCTGACCCTCGGCCCGACCAAGGGCGGCACCCGCTTCGCCCCCAGCGTCGATATCGGCGAGGTCGGCGCGCTCGCGGTGTGGATGAGCTGGAAATGCGCGCTCGCCGGCCTGCCCTATGGCGGGGCCAAGGGCGGCGTGACGGTGAACCCGCACACGCTCTCCCGCCGCGAGCTGGAGGCGCTGTCGCGGCGCTACATGCAGGAGATGATCCCCTTCGTCGGCCCGCACACGGATGTGATGGCGCCGGACATGGGCACCAACGAACAAGTGATGGCGTGGTTCATGGACACCTATTCCATGTACCAGGGTCAGACGGTGATGGAGATCGTCACCGGCAAGCCCGTCGCGGTGGGCGGAACGCTCGGCCGCAAGGAGGCAACGGGGCGCGGCGTCGCCTATCTCGTCGAGCGCGCGATGGGCCGCCTCGGCCGGGCGCTGTCCGGGGCGACGGCCGTGATCCAGGGCTTCGGCAATGTCGGCGCGATCACCGCCGCCTCGCTCGACGAGCGCGGGGTCAGGCTGATCGGCGTGTCCGATCACACCGCCTGCTACGCCGACCCGCGCGGCCTGGACGTGCCGGCGCTGCTGCGCCACGTCTCCGAGCGCGGCGCGCTCGCGGGGTTCTCCACCGAACTCGCCTCGGACCCGGCGGAGTTGCTGGCGATGCCCTGCGACATCCTGGTGCCGGCGGCGATGGAGCGGGTGATCGACGCCGGCATGGCCCAGCGCATCGACTGCCGCGTGCTCGCCGAGGCAGCCAATGGCCCCACCACGCCGGACGCCGACGAGGTGCTGGACCTGCGAAAGGACATTTTCGTGCTGCCGGACATCCTGTGCAACGCCGGCGGCGTGATCGTGAGCTACTTCGAGTGGGTGCAGGACCTGCAACAATTCTTCTGGGACGAGGCCGAGGTCAACGACCGGCTGTACCGCGTGCTGCAACGTGCCTTTGCCGCGGTGCTGGACCGCGCGACCCGCGATGGGGTTTCCCACCGCACCGCCGCCATGGCGATCGGCGTGGCCAAGGTGCGCGACGCCAAGATCTCGCGCGGGCTGTTCCCGTAAGCCGGCCGGGGCCTACTGGACGACGTGGAGCAGGTGCAGCCCGACGACCGCGACGGCCGTGATCGCCGCCGGCACCAGCACCATCAGCGCCGCCAGCGTCAGCATGCGGCGCGGCGGCGCGTCGTCCCGGCCGGGATAGTATGCCTTGATGCCTTGCACCCTGTCCCTTCCATCGTACAGCGTGTGCGAGTGCACCGCGCGCATCGCGGCAATCGGCCGGACGGACGGCTTGGGGGCCGGCACATCCAGCACCTGGCCTTCCATGACCCGGTTGTCGATGTCGGTGCCGGAGATGCGCACCGGCACGCCGGGCTGCTTCGGGTCGTCCACCAGGTCGAACTCGACCACTTGCAGCATCCCGAAAGGGCAGGGTTCGTCCCATGATTTCACGTTCGCGACGCGCCCGCGCACCCAGCCCTTGCCGACCGGCGGCAGGCCCCAGCGGTCCTTGCCTTTGGCATCGCGCTTCTTCCGCTCCGCCTCGTGCACCAACTGGGCCAGCCGCGCCGCCTCCGCGGCATTCTTGAACTCCACCATCGCGGCCTGACCTCCCCCGATCGCCAACTCTCATTGCCTGATCTAACCGCCTGGATAGACGATCGCCACCACCTCGATCTCCTCCGGCCCCGCCGGCGTGTGCAGCCGCGGCGTGTCGCCCACCCGCGCGCGCAGCAACGCCCGCGCGATCGGCGAGGACAGGCTGACCTCGCCCCGGGAGATGTCCGCCTCGTCCACGCCCAGGATGGTCACCGTGCGCTCCTCGTCGCGCTCGGTCGCGTAGGTGACGGTGGCGCCGAAATACACCCGGTCGCGCTGGGTCTGCGCCGCCGGGTCCACCACCTCGGCGATTTCCAGCCGCTTGGTCAGGAAGCGCGCCCGCCGGTCGATCTCGCGCAGCCGCTTCTTGCCGTAGAGGTAATCCCCGTTCTCCGAGCGGTCGCCGTTGCCGGCCGCCCAGTGCACGATCTCCACCACCTTCGGCCGTTCCACCCGCATCAGCGCGTGCAGTTCCGCCCGCATCCGGTCGTATCCGGCCTGCGTCATGTAGTTCTTGCCGCCCGCCGGGATCGGGGGGGCGCCTTCGTCCTCGTCATCGTCGTCGTTCACGCGGCCGCGATCCTGTGCTGTCCGAACCCGCATCATGCCACGGTTGACGCGGCGTGCGCGCGGGGCCACGGGTGGAAGATGTTTCGCCCGTTCGAGCGCATCCTCCGCCCCACCGACATCCCGCCCGAGGCGCCGCCGCCGCCGCTGGGCGAGGGGCGGGCGCTGCTGCGCTTCTACTGGCATTACGCGCGGCAGGCACGCTTTCTGATCGCAGCACTGTTCGCCACCGGCCTCGTTGTCGCCACGCTGGACACCATGATCCCCGCCTTCATGGGCCGGGTGGTGACGCTGCTCTCCACCCACACGCCGGCCAGCCTGTGGCGCGACGCCTGGCCGCAACTGGCGATGATGGCCGGCGTGCTGCTGATCGCGCGCCCCATGGCGTTCCTGGCACAGAGCCTTGTCGCCAACCAGGCGGTGACGCCGGGCCTGACCAACCTCGTGCGCTGGCAGGCGCATTGGCATGTGGTGCGGCAAAGCTGGACGTTCTTCCAGAACGACTTCGCCGGCCGCGTCGCCAACCGCGTGATGCAGACCGGCCCCGCGCTGCAAAACAGCGTCGTCAGTTCCATCAACGCCGTCTGGTACATCGTCGTCTATGGCAGCAACGCGCTGCTGCTGCTCGGCCGCACCGACTGGCGGCTGGCGGTGCCGATGGGCTGCTGGTTCATGGCCTACATCGCGCTGCTGCGCATCTTCGTCCCCCGCATGCGCGACCGCTCCCACCGGCTCAGCGAGGTGCGCTCCAACCTCACCGGCCGGGTGGTGGACAGCTACACCAACATCCTGACCGTCAAGCTGTTCGCCCGCGCGCGCGACGAGGACGATTTCGTGCGCGACGCGGTGGACGAGCACACCGGCGTCTTCCGCACCCAGCAGCGCACCATCACCCGCTTCTCCGCCTGCCTGATCGTGCTCAACGCAAGCATGGTCACGTCCACCGCCGCCGCGGCGATCTGGCTCTGGAGCGGCGGGCGTGTGGAAGTCGGCGCCGTCGCCATGGCGCTGCCGCTCGCGCACGCCATGGCGCAGATGGCGGGCTGGGTCGCGCAGAACGTCACCTCGATCTTCGAGAATGTCGGCGTCGTGCAGGACGGGATGCGCTCCATCGCCGTGCCCCGGCAGATGCCCGACGCGCCGGATGCGCGGGAGCTTCGCGTGACCAGCGGCGCCATCCGCTTCGTGCATCTGCGCTTCGGCTACGGCACCGCGCGCGGCGTGCTGCACGATCTGTCCCTGGATGTCGCGGCCGGCGAGCGCGTTGGGTTGGTCGGCGTCTCGGGTGCCGGCAAATCCACGCTGGTGAACCTGCTGCTCGGCTTCTACCGCCTTGAATCCGGGCGCATTTTGATCGACGGCCAGGACATCGCCGAGGTCAGCCAGGAAAGCCTGCGCCGGCAGATCGCCATGGTCACGCAGGATACCTCGCTCCTGCATCGCTCCATCCGCGACAACATCCGCTACGGTCGCCCGGAGGCGTCGGAGGCCGAGATCGTCGCGGCGGCGCGGCAGGCGGAGGCGCTGGAGTTCATCGGCCACCTGGAAGACTGGGCCGGCCGCACCGGGTTCGACGCGCATGTGGGCGAGCGCGGCGTGAAGCTCTCCGGCGGCCAGCGCCAGCGCATCGCCATCGCCCGCGTGATCCTGAAGGCGGCGCCGATCCTGGTGCTGGACGAGGCCACCAGCGCGCTGGATTCCGAGGTGGAGGCCGCGATCCAAAGCCAGCTGGAGCACCTGATGCGCGGCCGCACGGTGATCGCCATCGCGCACCGCCTGTCCACCATCGCGCGCATGGATCGTCTGATCGTGCTCGATCATGGCCGCATCGTCGAACAGGGCAGTCACGCGACGCTGCTCGCCCAGGGCGGCGCCTACGCCCGGCTCTGGCACCGCCAGTCCGGCGGATTCATGGAGGCCGCGGAATGACCCCGCTCGCGCGCTACCAGCGCATCGCCCCATTCTACGATTTGCTCGACGCGCCGTTCGAGCGTGGCCGCTACCGCCAGATCCGGCCGCTGCTCTGGGCCGGCCTGACCGGCCGCCTGCTCGACGCGGGCGTTGGGACCGGGCGCAATTTCCCGTACTATCCGGCCGGCGCGAGCGTGACCGGCATCGACCTCAGCCCCGCCATGCTGGCCCGCGCCGGGCGGCGCCGCGCGGAACTGGGCACGGATGTCCAGTTGCGCCGGATGGACGTGACCGCGCTGGATTTTCCGGACGGCGCGTTCGACGCCGCCGTTGCCACGTTCCTGTTCTGTGTCCTGCCGCCGGCGGCGCAACAGCCGGCCTTGCTCGACCTGCTGCGCGTGGTGCGGCCGGGCGGGGAAATCCGCCTGCTGGAATACGTCCTGCCGACCGACCCACGGCGCCGCTTCATTGCCCGCCTCTGGGCGCCGTGGATGCGCTGGGCCTACGGCGCCGGCCACGACCGCGACACGGAATCGCATGTGCGCGCCCTGGGGCTGGAGATTCTCGAACGCCGCCACGTCGTCCCCGACCTCGTGCTGATGCTGCGGCTGCGCGCCCCGGGATGACGAAAACCCTGCTGATCGTGTTCCACAGCATGACCGGCGGCACGCGCCAGATGGCCGAAGCCGCAGCCGGCGGCGCCGCCCGCGAACCCTCGGTCGCCACCCGCCTGCTGCGCGCGCCCGACGCCGGCCCCACGGACGTGCTCGCGGCCGACGGTTTCATTCTCGCGACCCCGGAGAACCTCGCCGCGATGTCGGGGATGATGAAGGATTTTTTCGACCGCACCTATTACCTGACGTTGGACCGCATCCAGGGCCGCCCCTACGCCAGCCTGATCTGCGCCGGCAGCGACGGCCACGGGGCCGCCCGCCAGATCGTCCGCATCGCGACGGGCTGGCGCCTGCGCGCCATTGCCGAGCCGCTGATCGTCTGCACGCACGCGCAGACGCCGGAGGCGATCCTGGCCGCGAAAATCATCGGCGCCGCCGATCTGGCGCGCTGCGCGGACGTGGGGGAGGCGTTGGCGGCGGGAATGGCGATGGGGGTGTTTTGACCCGCCGACCTACTCCGCCGCCATCGCCGGAACCTTGTCCACCATCTCGCCCGCCTGCCGCAGATCGACGCTCAGCAGTCGGGAAATCCCGCGTTCCTGCATGGTGACACCATACAGCCGATCCATTCGCGCCATCGTCAGATGGTGGTGCGTCACCACCAGGAAGCGCGTGCCGGTCTCGCGCACCATGTCTTCCAGCAGCGCGCAGAACCGGCCGACATTGGCGTCGTCCAGCGGCGCGTCCACCTCGTCCAGCACGCAGACCGGGGCGGGGTTGCAGCGAAACACGGCGAAGATCAGCGACAGCGCCGTCAATGCCTGCTCGCCGCCCGACAGCAGGCTCAGCGCCGAGAGTTTTTTCCCCGGGGGCTGGGCATAGATTTCCAAGCCCGCCTGCAACGGATCGTCCGAGCCCACCAGCGCCAGATGCGCCTTGCCGCCGCCGAAGTTGCGCGCGAACAGCGCCTGGAAGTTGCGGTCCACGTCGGCGAACACCTGCGCCAGCCGCTCGCGGCCCTCCCGGTTGAGGTGGCCGATGGAGCCGCGCAGCTTGGCAATGGCGGTGGTCAGCTCCTCGCGCTCGCGCGCGATGGTGGCGACCTGCGTGCCGATCTCCTCGGCCTCCACTTCGGCGCGCAGGTTCACCGGCCCCATGTCCTCGCGTTCGCGCTGCAAGCGTTCCAGCTTGCGGCGGGCCTTGTCCTCCGCCTCGGCGCCGAGATCGGCCGGCGGGTCGGGCAGGGCGGGCTGCGCGCCGAGGCGTTCGAGGATGCGTTCGGCCACGACGCCCCAGGCGTGTTCGGCCTGCGTCTGCTCACCCTCGTTGCGCACCACCGCTTCGCGCGCGGCGGACAGGGCCGCCTCGGCCGCGCGCGCGGCGCGGTCGGCGGCGGTGTTGTCCGTCTCGGCGCGGCTCAGCGCCTCGGCATGGGTGCGATGCGCCGCCTCGGCTTGCGCCAGCGCGGTCGTTGCCGTCTGCCGCGCGGTGGAAAGCCGGGCGGGTTCCGCTTCCAGCCCGTCCAGCGCCGCGCCCGCTTCCTGGACGCGGGCCGCGAGGTCGGTGACGCGGCCGTTCGCGTCGTGTTCGCGCAACGCCCAGTCCTCGCGCTCACGCCCAAGCGTGGTGGCGCGGTGGGCGCGCGCAGCGGCGGCGCGGGCCAGCGCGTCGCGTTCGCCGCGCGCCGCCATCTCCCGCGCGCGGGTGGCCGAGAGCGCCGCGCGCGCGCGCTCCATCGCCGCGCGTGCCTCGGCGGGATCGGCCAGGCCGGTCACGTTCTCCCGCGCGCGGCGCAGCGCGACGTTGGCCTCGGCCACCTCGGCGTCGAGCCGCGCCACCTGATCGTCGAGCGCGGCGAGCCGTGCCGCCGCGCCGGCCGCCTGGGTGGCCAACTGGCTCGCGGCGGCGCGCGCGCGTTCATGCCGCTGTTCCGCCTCGCGCCGTGCTGTGCGGGCTTTCGCCTCGGCGTCGGTCGCGGCGCGCTCGGCGGCGTCGGCCTCGGCGCGCGCGGTGCGTTCGTCGGTCTCGGTTTGCCCGCGCACGGCGCGCTCGGTCGCCTCGGCATCGGCCCGGCCCTGGCGCGCGGCGGCGGCGGCCTGTTCCGCCTCGGCCAGCCGTGCTTGCAGCCCTGCGAGGCGGTTGCGCTGCTGCAACCGCACCGCCGCCTCGGTCGGCGTGCCGGCGGCAAGAACAAAACCATCCCAGCGCCAGACGGCCCCGGCGCGGGAGACGAGCGACTGGCCGGGAAGCAGCGCCGCTTGCAGCGCGGCGCCGTCCTCGGCCAGTCCGATCTGCGACAGCGCCCGCCCGAGCGCCGCCGGCCCGCGCACCAGGGTATCGAGCGCCACCGCCCCGTCCGGCAGCGCCGGCGCCGGGTCGAGCGGCGGCAATTCGGCGAAATGACGCGCGGCGCGCGGGTCGGTCGAGGCCTCCAGATCCGCGCCGAGCACGGCGCCGATGGCCGCTTCCAGCCCGGCCGGCACGCTCAGCGCGTCCACCACCCGCCGCGCCGCCGTCCCGTCGCGCACCGCCAGCACCTCGGCCAGCGCCTGTGCCTCGGCCGCGAGCTTGGCCCGCGCGCTGTCCGCGTGGGAGGCAGCCTCGCGCGCCGTGGCCAGCACCGCCTGCGCCTCGCCGCGCGCCCGTTCG
>JAKBCB010000157.1 GCA_021808185.1 Pseudomonadota bacterium | reverse complement strand
GCTGCTCGCGCTGCACGGCGCGATGGCGGCGGAGGGGTGCGACGATTGCGAGGGCGACATTCTCGCGCGCGTCCGCGCCATCGTCGGGCCGGGCGCGGTGATCGGCGCGGAACTCGATCTGCACTGCCACCTCACCGATGCGATGCTGGCGCACGCGAATGTCCTGGTGATCTACAAGGAATATCCGCACATCGACATCGGCGAGCGCGCCGCCGAGTTGTTCCGCCTCGCGGCCGATGCGGTGGAGGGCAGGACGCGCCCGGTGATGGCGCTGTTCGACTGCCGCATGATCGGCACGTTTCGCACCACCGAACAGCCATTGCGCGGCTTCGTGGATCGCATGACGGCACTGGAGGGCAGGGACGGGATACTGTCCGTCTCGCTCGGCCATGGGTTTCCCTGGGCCGATGTCGCCGATGTCGGCGCGAAAGCGCTGGTGGTGGCGGACGGCGACGCGGCGAAGGCCGCACGGGTGGCGCGGGCGCTGGGCGAGGAATTCTTCGCCATGCGCGCTGCGGTCGCGCCCGCGTTCCTCGGCGTGGACGCGGCCATCGACCGCGCGCTGGCCATCGTGGGCGGCCCCGTGGTGATCGCCGACGTGGCGGACAACCCCGGCGGCGGCGCGCCTGGGGACTCGACCTTCATCCTTCGGCGGCTGCTGGAGCGCGGGGTGCGCGACGTGGCGAGCGGCTATTACTGGGACCCGATGGCGGTGCGCTTCTGCCAGGAGGCCGGCGTCGGCGCCACCTTCCCGCTGCGCATCGGCGGCAAGACCGGCGTGCTGTCTGGCGATCCGGTCGATCTGACGGTCACGGTGCGCGGCATCGTAGAGAACGTGACGCAACGCTTCGGCCCGTCCCCCGCGCCGATGGGCACCGCCGTCTGGGTCTGCGCCGAGGGCATCGACCTCGTGCTGACCACGCTGCGCACGCAGGTGTTTCACCCCGAGGGGTTTGCCGCCACCGGCCTCGACCTGACCGCGAGGAAGATCGTCGTGGTGAAATCCACGCAGCACTTCCATGCCGGATTCGCGCCGATGGCCAAGACGATCTTGTACGCCAACGCGCCGGGCGCGCTGGGTTGCGACTTCGCGACCATCCCCTACACCAAGCTGACGCGCCCCTGGTGGCCACGGACGGACGATCCGTTCGCGGCCGCATAGCGGTTCGCTTCCGCTCTCCGGCGCCCGGTGCTATAGCGCCGCGCCCGCCACGGACCCCCGCCGATGACCGATGATCCCCCGCCGAACCCGGCCCTGCTGCCCTCCGGCCTGCGCGACCTGCTGCCGCCGGACGCGGAGACGGAAGCCGCCGCCGTCGAAGCCCTGATGGCCGCCTTCGCGGCCCATGGCTACCAGCGCGTGAAGCCGCCGCTGCTCGAATTCGAGGATGGGCTGCTCACCGGCACCGGCGCCGCCACGTCGGAACAGACCTTCCGCCTGATGGACCCCGACACGCATCGCATGATGGGCGTGCGGGCGGACATCACGCCGCAGGTGGCCCGCATCGCCACCACCCGGCTGGCCGGCGCGCCGCGCCCGCTGCGGCTGTGCTACGCCGGCCAGTGCCTGCGCGTGCATGGCACCCAGCTCGCGCCGGAACGGCAGGTGGCGCAGGCCGGCATCGAGCTGATCGGCCCGGACAGCCCCGCGGCGGATGCGGAAATGGTGCTGGTCGCCGCCGAGGCGCTGGCGGCCCTCGGGCTTACGCGCCTGAGCTTCGATCTGACGTTGCCGCCGCTGGTGGAAAAGATGATGGACGAGGCCGGGATCGAGCCGGCGCATCGCGGGCCGCTGGCGCGGGCGCTGGACCGCAAGGATGCCGCCGCCGTCGGTGCCCATGGCGGCAAGCTGGCCGCAACCCTGACGGAATTGCTGCTATCGGCCGGTGCCGCGGACCGCGCGCTCGCGGCGCTCGCGGCGGCGCCGCTGACGCCGGGGGCAAAGCTTCTGGCGGAACGGCTGGCCGAGACGGTCGCCGCCATCCGGGCGCGCGCGCCGGGGATCAAGCTGACCGTCGATCCGGTGGAGTTTCGCGGCTTTCGCTATCACACGGGCGTCTGCGTCACCGTCTATGCGCCGGGCCGGCACGAGGAACTCGGGCGCGGCGGCCGCTATCTGTGCGGCGCGGTGGAACCCGCGACCGGGCTGACGCTGTACCCGGAGGCGGTGCTGCGCGCGGCGCCCCCGCGCGTGCCGCGCAGACGCGCCTATGTGCCGGCCGGGCTGGACGGCGCCGCCCCGCGCGCGCAAGGGTTCGCGACCGTCGCGGGCCTCGCGCCGGTCGCCGATCCGCTGGCCGAGGCGCGGCGGCTGGACTGCACGCATCTGGTAACGACGGACGGTGTTCTCGCCGTCGGAGGGGAGTGAAGCGGATGGCCAATGTTGCCGTGATCGGCGCCCAGTGGGGCGACGAGGGCAAAGGCAAGGTGGTGGACTGGCTGGCGAGCCGCGCCGACGTGGTGGTGCGCTTCCAGGGCGGCCACAATGCCGGCCACACGCTCGTGGTGGGCAGCCAGACCTACAAGCTGTCGCTGCTGCCCTCGGGCCTCGTGCGCGGCAAGCTCGGCGTGATCGGCAACGGCGTGGTGATCGACCCGGAGGCGCTGCTGGCCGAGATCGCGCGGGTCAGCGCACAAGGGCTAAAGGTCACGCCGGAGACGTTGCGCATCGCCGACAACGCGCCGCTGATCCTGCCGTTGCACTCCGCGCTGGACCGCGCCCGCGAAGGCGCGCGCGGCGAGAACAAGATCGGCACCACCGGGCGCGGCATCGGCCCGGCCTACGAGGACAAGATCGCCCGCCGCGCCATCCGCGTCGCCGACCTCGCCGAGCCGGAGACGCTGGCAGACAAGCTCGATGAGTTGCTGCTGCACCACAACACGCTGCTGCGCGGGCTGGGGGCGGAGACGTTCGAGAAGCAGGCGTTGCTCGACCATCTGCTGGCGCTGGCCCCGCGCATCCTGCCGTTCGCCGAGCCGGTTTGGGAACGGCTGGACGAACTGCGGCGCGTCGGCAAGCGCATCCTGTTCGAGGGCGCGCAGGCCGTTATGCTGGATATCGATCATGGGACATACCCATTCGTGACCAGCAGCAACACCGTGGCCGCAACCGCCGCCAGCGGCACCGGTGTCGGGCCGGGGACGGTCGGTTTCGTGCTCGGTATCGCCAAGGCCTACACGACTCGCGTGGGCTCCGGCCCGTTCCCGACCGAGTTGCACGATGCAACCGGCAAGCTACTCGGCGAGCGCGGGCACGAATTCGGCACCGTCACCGGCCGGCCGCGCCGCTGCGGCTGGTTCGACGCGGCGCTGGTGCGCCAGGCGGTGAAGGTGGGCGGCGTGCAGGGCCTGGCGCTGACCAAGCTCGACGTGCTCGACGGGCTGCCGGAACTGCGCATCGGCGTCGGCTACCAGATCGGCGGCGAGGTGCTGCGCCGCCTGCCGGCCTCGCCGCGCGCACAAGCGGTGGCGGTGCCGGTGTACGAGACGATGGAGGGCTGGTCCAGCAGCACCCGTGGCGCGCGCAGCTGGGCCGACCTGCCGGCGCAGGCGGTGAAATATGTCCGCCGCATCGAGGAATTGGTCGAGGCGCCGGTGACGCTGCTCTCAACCAGTCCGGAACGGGACGACACCATTCTGGTGCGGGATCCTTTCGAGGGCTGATTGTGATGTTCATCACCGACCTTGTGATCTGGGTCACAGGCGGCAGATGGAGGGGCTGTTAATCTATCGTCCATCTTACCGATGGGGACGCGACGATGAGCGACTGCACCGCCACGCGCGCAAGCGCGATTGTCCTGCCGTTTGTCCGTCGCAAGGCGCATCCGCTGTCGCTGAACGTGCCCGAACGCATCCTGGCGATGCGCTGGGCCGACGCCGCCCGCCCCACCGGGGTGCGGGAGGTGCGCATCCACGACCCGGAAGCGGGCGACGATCCCGCGCTCGGCGGCTTCATGCTGATCTACGAGGCGGACGACCCCTGGGCTGCCTGGGGCATCGCCGTGCGGCCGGGGAGCTTCGAGGTCTGGCGCCCGTCGGGCGGCGCGACCATCGGCTGGTACCGCACGCTGCGCGAGGCATTGCAGGTGATCAGGGACGTCGGCTGAACGTGCGGTTGGGAGTTTGCTAACCAGGCTTGCCCATTCTTGGCGCGGCACAAAACCATGCCGACGCCCCCCATCAAACCGATCCAGCCGCGCCAAGGCGGCCCCACCACGATCGCCCCGGCCTCGGCGCCCGCGCCGCTGATCGCCGGGCGATACGATGTGGATTTCGCCCGCCCCCGGCCCGACGCCGGCGGCGGGCTGCCCGCGTTCGTGGCCAGCGACCAGGGGGAGGGACGCGCGGGCCTGATGGCGGTGCAGGTGCGCCCGGGCGCGCCGGCCCGGGCGGCCGCTTTTGCCGCTCTCGCAAGGCTCGACGATTCGCGCCTGATCGCGCCGCTGGCCTCCGGCGGCGTGCCGGGGCCGGATGGGCGGGCGGCGTGGTTCGTGATCTGCCGCGCGCCGCCCGGCCCGGCGCTGTGGCCGACCGGGGCAGAGGCGATCCGCCCCTGGTCCGAAGCCGATCTGATCGGCCGGCTGCTCCGCCCGGTCGCCGCCGTGCTCGCGAGTCTGGAAGCGCGCGGCATGACGCACCGCGCGCTGCGGCCGGGCAACCTGTTTCTCGATGCGCTGCCGGGAACCCCGGTGGTGCTGGGCTGTGCCTGGGCCGGCCCGCCCGCCGCCTTGCAGCCGGCGGTGTTCGAGCCGCCATACATGGCCATGTGCGGACCCGCCGCGCGCGGCGAGGGCGTCATCGCCGACGACGTGTACGCGCTCGGCGTGACCATGCTGGCGCTGGCACTCGGGCGGCTGCCGCTCGCCGGCCTCGACGACGAGGCGATCATTCGCCGCAAGCTCGAACTGGGCTGTTTCCAGGCGCTGGCCGGCGAGGCGCGGTTGTCGCCGATGATCGCCGATCTGGTCGGCGGCATGCTGGCGCAAGACCCGGAGCACCGCCCCACGCCGGCGCTGCTCGCCGACCCAGCCGCCGCGCGGGCGCGCCGGGTCGCCGCGCGCCCGCCACGCCGCGCCCCGCGCGCGCTCGATGTCGCCGGCTTGGCGGTGTTCGACGCGCGCTCGCTCGCCTACGCCATCGCCCGGCAGCCCGAGCAGGGGGCCAAGCTGGTACGCATGGGTGTTGCCGACCATTGGCTGCGCCGCGTACTCGGCGACACCACGCTGGCCGGCAAGATCGAGGAAGCCCAGCGTATCCGCGCGACCGAGGGCGGCGCGGAGGACGGCCCGGCCGACGCGCGGCTGGTGGTGCGGGTGGTGGCGCTGCTCGATCCGCTGGCACCGCTGTGCTGGCGCGGCCTCGCGCTGTGGCCGGACGCCATCGGCACGGCACTGGTGGCCGAGCCCGCCGAACCGGCGACACGCGCCCGCATCGAGGAGGTGCTGGCACAGGATGTGGTCTGGACCTGGGCGGCCGCGCGCTCCGAACACTGCAACCCGATGGCGCTGCGTCAGGAGAGCAAGCAACAGCGCGCCGTGCTGCGCCAGCGTGGCTGGGCCGGCGGGATGCCGCGCCTGGAACACATGCTCAATCCGCTGCTGCCGTGCCGCAGCCCGTTACTGGCAGAGCGGCCGGCGGCGCGGGTGGACGAGTTCCTCCCGGCGCTGGAAGCGGTTTCCGGCCGGGCCGAGCTGCGCGGCGCGCCCCCGATCGACCGGGAGGTGGCCGCCTGGCTCGGCGCCCGGCTCGACGGGCGGCTGGACCGGGACCTGACGGAGCTGGGCGAGGCGGGCACGCCGGCGGAGACGGCGCTGCGGCAGCTTGGCCTGCTCGCGCAGTTGCAGACGCGGCTGAAGGCGCCCCCGCTGCCGGGCCTCGCCAGCTGGCTGGCGCAGGTCGCGGCCCCCGCGCTGGAGGGCTGGCACAACCGCGCCGCGCAGGAAAGCCGCCGTCAAGCCGTCGCCGAGGCGGTGCCGAGCGGCAATCTGCGGCAGTTGCACGCAATCCTCGGCGACCCCGCCGGGCGCGAGGCGGACGAGAAGGGCTTCGCGGCGGCGGAGGCGACGGTGCGTCACCTCGACGAACAACTCGCCCGCCTCGCCGGGGGCACCGGGGCGCGCATGGAAACGGCGCTGCGGCTCGGGCAGGAGGTGGCGGCGGTGCTCGGCCTCGCGGCGCTGGTGGCGGCGATCCTCGCGGCGGCGCTGGCATGAGGAAAGCGGGCACCGCCGCCGGGCGTGGTTCCGGCCTGTGGTTGCAGGGCCTGCTGTGCGGCGCGCTGGTGACGCTCGCCACACCCACGGCGCTGCTGGGCGGCGTGCTGCTGCTGCCCGCCCTCGTGGTCTATCTCGCCGATGACACCGAGGGCCGGCCGGCGCTGCGCGCGGTGCTACTGTTCGGGCTGGCGGCGTCGCTGCGGCCGCTGCTGGCGCTGTGGGCTGGCGGGCACAGCATGGACCTGAGCCTGAACCTGCTGTCGGATTTTGCGACCCCGGTGCTCGCGTGGTCCGCGCAGGGGGCCGGGTGGCTGCTCAGCCAGTTGATCCCGCTGCTGGTGCGCCTGACGCTGGAGGCGCAAGCCCGGATCGACATCGCGCGGCTGCGCGCCGAACGGGCGAAGCTGGCGGAAGAATGGGGACTGCCGACGCCGGAGACGGATGCCTCGGCGCGGTAGGGCCGGGCTACGGCTCGGCGACCACTTTCTGCCCCCGCCTGCGGACCTCGACCATCTCGGCGACGATGGAGAGCGCGATTTCCTCCGGCGTCACCGCGCCGATGTCCAGCCCCGCCGGCGCCCGCACACGCGCGAGACTCGCAGGCTCGGCGCCGTCCGCCGCCAGCGCCTCGCGCAACGACGCCGCCTTGCGGTGCGAGCCGACGAAGGCGACGTAGCCGGCGACCGCGCCCACCGCTGCCCTCAGCGCCGCCTCGTCGCCGCGCCCCTGCGTGGCCACGACCGCGAAGGCGGTTCCCGGCGGCAGTCCGGCGAGGTCGAAGCCGTCGAGCCGGAGATCGGCCCCGGCAAAGCGGGACTGGTCGTCGGCGGGGGCGGCGATGGCGACGGAAAAGCCGAAGCGGGCGGCAAGCTCGGCGACCGCGACGGCGACCGGGCTTGCGCCGCAGACCAGCACGCACGGGCGGGGGAGCACGGGTTCGACGAACACGTCCATGGTGCCATGGCTCGGGCACATGTTGCGGGCGAACTTGATCCCGTCGCGGTCGTCGCCGGGGCGCAGCCCCTGTTCTGCGAGCACGTCCATCGGCTGCACCGAGACCAGCCGGGCCTGCCCGTCCGCCAGCGCCTCCCGCGCCGCGCGCAGCACCGCCCCGCGCGCGCAACCGCCGCCGATCCAGCCGGCGGAGATCGAGCCATCCGCGCGGATCAGCGCCTTCGCGCCCGCCTTCGCCGCCGTGGCCGCGACGGTGCGCACCACGGTCGCCATCGCGAACGCCTCGCCGCGCGCCTTCAGGCCGTTCGCGAGTTCCAGAATGTCCGTGCCGTGCGCCATGGCGATATTCCTCACAGCTTGGCCAGATAGGGTTCGAGCCGGGCGAGGCTGTCCAGCGTGTGCGCGGGGGCGAACAGATCGACATGCGGCAGCGCCTCCGCCATGCCGCGCGCGACTGGGGCGTAGCCTTCCCAGCCCAGCATCGGGTTGAGCCAGACGATGCGCCGGCAGCGCTTGCGCAAGCCGGCCATGGCCGCGCCCAGCGCCCCCGGCTCGCCGGTGTCGTAGCCGTCGGAGACGATCATCAGCACCGTACGCGACGTAAGCACCCGCCGCGCGTGCCAGCGGTGGAACTGCGCCAGACACGCCCCGATGCGCGTGCCGCCGCCCACACCCTCGGCCAGCAGCGAAAGCCGGTCCACCGCGCGCTGCGGATGCCGCTCGCGCAGCGCTTCGGAGACTTGCACGAGGCGGGTGTGGAACAGGAACGCATCGGCCGCGTGGAAACGGTGCAGCACGCCGTGGATGAAACGGGTGAACACGGCGGTGTAAAGGCTCATCGAGCCGGAGGCGTCGAGCAGCACCACCAGCTTCAACGGCCGCTCCCGCCGCCGCCGCCATAGCAGA
>JAKBCB010000002.1 GCA_021808185.1 Pseudomonadota bacterium | reverse complement strand
CCCGATCTCGCGGTCGGTACCACGCCGCTGGTGCAGAAGGCCAAGGAGCTTGGCATCCCGGCGCTGTATTTCACCAACATGGTTTCGGCGCGGCCATTGTTCGGCCAGGCCGGCGCGGGCGCGCTCGCCGGCATCGTGGCGGCGCAGACGCGCGGGCGGGAACGCTTCGGCCGCATGGTCTCGTTCTTCGCCGGCGTCGGCCAGGGCGACAACACCGGATACGGCACCATCGGCACACCACAGGCGCATCCTCAGGCGCGCGAACGGTTCAAGAAGCAGCGGCTGGCACGGGCGAAAGCCCTCGAAGCGGTGGGAACCTGAGCGATGTTGGTGCTCGATCATGATCGCGCGGGCGGCTACTGGGGTGCGGTGTATGCATTCACCGCGATCCGCGGGCTGCGCGTGGTGATCGATGGGCCAGTGGGCTGCGAGAACCTGCCCGTGACCGCGGTTCTGCACTACACCGACGGACTGCCGCCCCACGAATTGCCAATCGTTGTCACCGGACTTTCGGAGGATGCGCTGTCGATGAGCGGTACGGAGGGTGCGATGAAACGCGCCGCCGCGTCGCAGGATCCCGATTTGCCGGCGGTGGTTGTCACCGGCAGCATCGCCGAGATGATCGGCGGCGGGGTGACACCGGAAGGCTCGAACCTGCTGCGCTTCATCCCGCGCACCATCGATGAGGATCAGTGGCAGGCGGCGGACCGCGCGATCTTCTGGCTGTGGAGCGAGTTCGGCGCCAAGCGCGGCAGGCCAAAGCCCCGCGCCGCCCGCGCCCCCGGTAGCAAGCCGCGCGTGAACATCATTGGCCCGATCTACGGAACCTTCAACATGCCGTCCGATCTGGCGGAGGTTCGGCGACTGATCGAGGGCATCGGCTGCGAGATCAATTTGGTGTTTCCGCTCGGGTCGCATATCGAGGATATCGGCCGGTTGCCGGACGCGGATATCAATGTCTGCATGTATCGGGAATTCGGTCGCGCGCTGTGCGAGGAGCTGGACCGGCCGTACTTACAGGCGCCGATCGGGCTGTTCGCCACGACGAATTTTCTGCGCACGCTGGGCGAGCTTGCCGGCGTCGATCCCGAGCCGTTCATCGAGCGGGAGAAGCACACCACGATCAAGCCGGTGTGGGATTTGTGGCGTAGCGTGACACAGGATTTCTTCGCATCCGCCACCTTCGCCGTGGTGGCCAGCGAGACCTACGCGCGCGGCCTGAAAGTGTTCCTGGAGGACGAACTCGGCATCCCCTGCACCTTCACCTTCGCGCGCAAGCCGGGCCAGAAGCCGGACAACGCGGCGGTGCGCGAGGCGCTGAAATCCAAGCCACCGCTGGTGCTGTACGGATCGTACAACGAGCGCATGTATGCAGCCGAGCTAGGCGCACGCTGCATGTATATCCCAGCGTCGTTCCCTGGCGCGATCATCCGCCGCGCCACCGGCACACCGTTCATGGGCTACGCTGGCGCCACGTATCTGGTCCAGGAATACTGCAACGCGCTGTTCGACGCGCTGTTCCACATCCTGCCGCTGGCCACCGACATGGACCGGGTGGAAGCCACGCCGGCCAAGCCAGGCGAGTTCAACCAGACGCCGTGGGACGACGACGCACTGGAGGTCCTGAACGATTACGTGGAGGCGCAGCCGTTCCTGGTGCGCATCTCAGCCGCCAAACGGATGCGCGACCACGTCGAGCGCGATGCGCGCGCGGCCCGCGCCGGGCGGATCGACGCCGCGCGCGTGGCCCGCACGCTCGCCACTCTTACCACCGGGCAGGCCGCATAAACGCCGCCCGATCCTTCGAGGCGGGGCGGTGCCCGGCCTTCAGCAAACCCCCGCCCGGCGACCCCGGACGGGCGGGCGGCGGTGGCGGCGACGCCATCTCCATCCCAGCCGCGCGGGACGGGCGCGGGTCGGGCCGGAAGGCCCCTATCGGGAGTTTGATCCCATGTCAGGCTTAACCAAAGGTAGCTCCGCATCGGGGCTGACCGAGTCGGAGGCGAAGGAATTCCACAGCATCTTCGTCTCCAGCTTCATCATCTTCACGGTCATCGCCATCATTGCGCACATTCTGGTGTGGCAGTGGCGGCCCTGGCTGCCGGGGGTGAACGGCTATTCCACGTCGTTGCTCGACGGCGTGCAGTTCGTCAAATCGTTCCTGGTTTAGGAGACAGGTGAGATGTGGCGTGTATGGCTGCTTTTCGATCCGCGCAGGGCGCTGGTAGCCCTGTTCATCTTCCTGTTCGTGCTGGCGCTGCTGATCCACTTCATCCTGCTCAGCACCGATCGGTTCAACTGGATCGAGGGACCGCACCACGGGGCGGTAACGACGATGCAGGCGGCGCCGAAGTAGCGCCGATCGCAAACGCGGCGGGGCGGGGCGCGGGTGGTCCGCGAACCGGCTTCGCCGCACGAGGGGCAGCCCGGCATGGCGCCGGCTGCCTCTCTCTCGACCGCGCCGCCAGGCGGAGGGAACGACGATGGCAATGCTCAGTTTCGAAGCAAAATACCGTGTCCGCGGCGGTACTCTGGTCGGCGGCGATTTGTTCGATTTCTGGATGGGGCCGTTCTATGTCGGCTTCTTCGGGGTCACCACGGTGTTCTTCACACTGCTCGGCACCGCGCTGATTTTGTATGGCGCGGCGCTCGGGCACGACTGGAATCTCTGGCGCATCAGCATCGCGCCGCCCGATCTGAGTTATGGCCTCGGCATTGCGCCGCTGAAGGCCGGCGGGCTGTGGCAAGCGATCACCTTCTGCGCAATCGGTGCCTTCGTTTCCTGGGCGCTGCGCCAGGCGGAGATTTCGCGCAAGCTCGGCATGCAGTACCACATCCCCATCGCTTACGGCGTCGCGGTGTTCGCGTATGTGACACTGGTGGTGATCCGGCCGATCCTGATGGGCGCGTGGGGCTACGGGTTCCCGTACGGCATCATGAGCCACCTCGATTGGGTCTCCAACACCGGCTACCAGTATCTGCACTTCCACTACAATCCGGCGCACATGCTCGCGGTGACGTTCTTCTTCACCACGGTGCTGGCGCTCGGGCTGCATGGGTCGCTGATCCTGTCCGCCGCCAACCCCGGCAAGGGCGAGGTGGTGAAGGGACCGGAGCACGAGAACACCTTCTTCCGCGACTTCATCGGCTACTCGATCGGCACGCTGGGCATCCATCGGCTGGGACTGTTCCTGGCGCTGTCGGCGGCGTTCTGGAGTGCGGTGTGCATCGTCATCAGCGGCCCGTTCTGGACGCGCGGCTGGCCGGAATGGTGGGGCTGGTGGCTGAACCTGCCGATCTGGAAATAACGCGAGGGGGAGAGCCACAATGGCCGAGTATCAAAACATCTTCACCCGCGTTCAGGTGCGTGGCCCGCTCCACGCGGGGGTTCCGCTCAAGTCCGCAAGCTGGGCACGCGTGGGCAAGCCGCAATTCGTGCATCTGCTCGGCATGATCGGCGACGCGCAGCTGGGCCCGATCTATCTCGGTGCCACCGGCATGGCATCGCTGATCTTCGGGTTCTTCGCCTTCGAGATCATTGGGCTGAACATGGCGGCCTCGGTCAACTGGAACCCGGTGGAGTTCGTCCGGCAGTTGCCCTGGCTGGCGCTGGAGCCGCCGGCACCGCAATACGGGCTGCACATCCCGCCGATGGCCGATGGTGGCTGGTGGCTCCTGGCCGGGTTCTTTCTGACCACATCGATCCTGCTGTGGTGGGTCCGGGTGTACAAGCGGGCGCGGGCGCTCGGCCTGGGCACGCACACCGCGTGGGCGTTTGCCGCCGCCATCTGGCTGTATCTGGTGCTCGGCTTCATTCGCCCGCTGTTGATGGGGCACTGGTCCGAGGCAGTGCCGTTCGGCATCTTCCCGCACCTGGACTGGACCGCCGCGTTCTCCATCCGCTACGGTAACCTGTTCTACAACCCGTTCCACATGCTCTCGATTGTGTTCCTGTATGGCTCGACGCTGCTGTTCGCCATGCACGGCGCGACCGTGCTCGCCACCAGCCGCTTCGGCTCGGAGCGAGAGATCGAGCAGATCACTGACCGTGGCACGGCGTTCGAGCGCGGCGGGCTGTTCTGGCGTTGGACAATGGGGTTCAACGCGACGGCGGAATCGATCCATCGCTGGGCCTGGTGGTTCGCGGTGCTGTGCCCGCTATGCGGCGGCATTGGCATCTTGCTCACCGGCACGGTGGTGGACAACTGGTATCTGTGGGGTGTCAAGCACGGCCTGGCACCGACCTATCCGGCGATGTGGACACCGGTGATCGACCCGGCGACGGGCGCGGGAGCAGGGCAATGACCTGGGGCATTCGGTTCTCTCTCGGTACGCTGGCCGTCGTTGGCGGCACCTTGCTGACCATCGCGATGATCAACGGCTTCGAACATCCGCCAGTGCAGACCGCACAGGGAGGCTATCGCGGCACGGGCATGGACGAAAACTACAACCCGCGTACACTGGCGGCGTTGCACGCGGCCAGCAAGCTGCCCGGGGTACTGCCGCAGCTGCCGGCAACCGGGCCGGCGGCCTCGGCGGTTTACAAAAACGTCCACGTGCTGGGTGGACTCTCGGTCGGGCAGTTCACCCGGCTGATGGCGTCCATCACCACCTGGGTCGCGCCGAAACAGGGCTGCGCCTACTGCCACAACACCAAGAACATGGCGGACGACGGCCTGTACACCAAGATTGTCGCCCGGCGCATGCTGCAAATGGTGCAGCACATCAACGGCGACTGGAAGCAGCACGTCGCGACCACGGGTGTCACCTGCTATACCTGCCATCGTGGCCAGCCGGTCCCCTCGCAAATCTGGTTCAATGAGCCGGGGCCGGAGCACGCGCACGGCATGGCGGAGGCGTTCTTCGGCAAGAACCAGGCGGCGGGATCGGTCAACGACAGTTCGCTGCCGTATGACCCGTTCACGCCGTACCTGGAGCATTCGACCAACATCCGGGTGCAGTCCACCACCGCCCTGCCCGCCGGCAATCCGCAGAACATCAAGGATACCGAAGCCACCTACGGCCTGATGATGCATCTGTCGCGCGCGCTCGGGGTGAACTGCACCTTCTGCCACAGCAGCCGCGACTTTAGCGACTGGAGCCAGAGCACGCCGCAACGGGTGACGGCGTGGTACGGCATCCGCATGGTCCGCGATCTCAACAACGACTATTTGAACAAGCTGCACGACGTGTTCCCGGCCAACCGGCTCGGCCCGCTCGGGGACGCCCCGAAGATCAACTGTGCCACCTGCCATCAGGGCGTCTACAAGCCGCTGTTCGGGGCCAGCCAGCTGGCCGGCTTTCCCGAACTTCAGGGACCGGTCCCGCCCGCCGCCGCCGCGCAATAGCGCGAGCCGACCACCGCAACGGCCGGGCACCAGCGCGCCCGGCCGTTTGGCACTCAGCGTACGCCGCATTACGCTACTTCAACTCCGGAGTGTCCGTCCGGAATGCATGTGACTCGTTGGAGTCGCTTATCGGTTCGGGTTCGAACGGCTTGAATCTCTCGTGTCGCCATCCGTGTCGGTGATGCGTGAGGTGGCCGATGTGGACGACCGAGAACCGTTGCCGGTACGACGGTGACCCGCCGCGCCACCAAGTGGCCTGACCGACCAGGAATGGTCGTTGCTCGCGCCGCTGATACCGCCGGACGAGTATGGCGGCCGCTGGCGGATCGTCGGCCCGCGGGAGATCCTCAACGGCACAATGCATATGCTCATGACAGGCGGCCAGTGGCGAGCGCCCTCGAATGCTCTAACGCCGCTCGTCAAGGTCTAGGACTGCCTTGCCAGCGACTTGCAGGACCACGACGGCGGCGCCCACCAGGTGGCGATACTGCTAGGCCTGTGACCGTCGTTGCGCTGACGCCGGTTACAAGGGGCCGGGATTTTGCTGCATGGTCGCCGCAAGCTGCGACTCATCCAGGTCGAGAGCGCCAAAGGCTCCGAGCGGTCGCGGGATTTGCGGTTGCGACGGATGTAAATGCGCCCGCCCAGCATGCTGGGCGGGCGATCTATCATCTGGCCGGACGTCGGCTCGCGATTCAGGCCTTCGGCGCGAAGGCCACGCACCAGCCGTTCGGATTGATGGGGCCGGTCACGAGCTTGCAGGCGTTCGGCGCGACCCAGTTCACGCAATCGTCACACTTCTTGCCGTCGTTCGGTGTCTCCTGGTACTGGACCACGGTTTGTGCCAGCTTGTCGTCGGCACGCGCCGCCCGTGTTGCGACGGCACCGGCCACGGCGGCGATGCCGCTGGCCATAACGATCCGCCGCGACGTGATAACAGTCTTTTCCTTGCTCAAAGCCTTGCTCCTCCTCAGGGTGCCACGCCGGCACGGCGCGCGATTAACCTGCCAACTCAATCAAGTGTGTTACGCCGCGCGCGCAAGATGCAGCTCCGCCCACAGCGTCGAGAGCGCCTCGACAAGATGGGCGATATCGGCATCGCTGTGCAGCGGCGAGGGCGTGATGCGCAGCCGCTCGGTGCCGCGCGGCACCGTCGGGTAGTTAATCGGTTGCACGTAGATGCCATGCCGGTCGAGCAGCAGATCGCAGATAGTCTTGCAACGCACGGGGTCGCCGACGATTACCGGCACGATATGGCTCGGATTGTCGTAATGCGGCACGCCGGCGGCATCGAGTGCGCGGCGCAGCTTCGCAACCACCTCCTTGTGCCGCAACCGCTCAGTGTTGCTGGCCTTCAGATGCCGCACGCTGGCCAGCGCACCGGCGGCGACATGCGGTGGCAGCGCGGTGGTGAAGATGAATCCTGACGCGAAGCTGCGCACAAAATCACACATGTTGGCCGACCCGGCGATGTAGCCGCCGATCACGCCGAACCCCTTCGCCAGCGTGCCCTCGATCACCGTCAGCCGGTGCGCGACGCCTTCGCGTTCGGAAATGCCGCCGCCGCGCGGGCCGTAGATACCAACGCCGTGGACTTCATCCAGATACGTCATCGCGCCGTAGCGATCCGCCACGTCGCACATTTCGGTGATCGGGCCGATATCGCCATCCATCGAATAGACCGACTCGAACGCCACCAGCTTCGGCGCGTCCTTCGGCAGCGCGGCCAGATGGCGCGCCAGATCCTCAGGATCATTGTGCCTGAACAGGATTCGCTCCGCACGGCTGTGCCGGATACCCTCGATCATCGAGGCATGGTTGCCCGCGTCCGACAGCACCACGCAGCCCGGGAGCCGCGAGGCCAGCGTGCTCAGTGTCGCCCAGTTGGACACGTAGCCGGAGGTGAACAGCAGCGCGCTTTCGGTGCCGTGCAGATCCGCAAGCTCACGCTCCAGCAGGACATGATAGTGATTTGTACCGGAGATATTGCGTGTCCCGCCGGCGCCGGCGCCGCACTTGTCCAGCGCCTCATGCATGGCCGCAATCACCTGCGGATGCTGGCCCATGCCAAGGTAGTCGTTGGAGCACCACACCGTAACCGGCGCCGGGCCACGATCCCTGTGGTGCATCGCGCCCGGGAACGCCCCCGACTGGCGTTGGATATTCGCGAATGTGCGGTAGTTTCCCTCACGCCGGAGGCCGTCGAGCTGCTTGCGAAAGAATGCATCGTAGTTCATGGGACTCCTCATCGGCTCGACGGGATCGGGACGGCGGTGCAATCGGCCGCGCGACGTGGTGCGGGGCGGCGCGGTTGGTCGCGGACACGCAACGCCCAGGACCAGAGTTCCGCGAACGGCAACGGCAGGATCAGGAACCAGTGCTCCAGGATCGCCAGTGCCAGCATGGTGGCAACGAAGGTCAACCCCGCCGCGTGGTGGGCATTGGTGTCGGCCGCCACCGCGCGCTGCACCAGCCAACCGAGTGCCACGCTCGCACTGGTGACGGAGAGCGGAAAGAACAGATTCATCGGCCGCCGCCGCATGTAGCTGCTTAGATACCGCAGATGCGCTGGCAGGAAATGTTCGTTCAGGTTTAGCACGCCCGCGAATACGTTGAACTTGGAACTCTGCCGCATCGTCCACAGCACGCAGAAGGTCCACAGCCCGACCTGGTTGGGCGCGCGCCATGTCAGTGCCGCGATGGCGACGGCGGTCGCGAGGATAGTCAATTCATGATAGATACAGGTGCCGACCGCAAGCCGCAACCGCAGCCATGGGCCTGCACCTTCAGGACACGCCAACCGTCGCGGCCCGGTAATGACGCCCATGAAGAAGCTCATCTCCTGAAAGCCCCAGACCAAAACGGCGTAGGTGAAGGCGCCATAGGCACCGGTGACCGACACGTCGCCGGCCGTCTCGTGCAACCGCAGCAGCGAGGTCGCAAACACCACCGTCGCAGCGGCGAAACTCCATGGGAATGTCCGCCGCGGGAGATTGTCGAGCCAAATGATGATTCCCGTGCTGAACCACCACACGAACAGCGCGTACAGCACTGGGAACCCGTATTGCGACATGGCGTGCGGCGTCCCTACCAGGCTGGGGCCATGCGGATACGCGCCGGCAGCGCCGCCTTCTTCGCCGGCATCAGATACAGCCGCGCGAACGTGATGGCCGCCGATGCAGTGTGCAGCACTCGCTTGATGCCACCGACGAGTCCCCCCTCCGCCTTGGCCCGCACGATCGCCAGCGCGGTGTGACGCATCTGCTCAAGTCCCGCCAGGAAGGCGGGGTTGTCCACATCGAGTGTAACCGGGAACACTTGCCGACAGATCTCGGACGTGATGCGGAACACCTGCATATCGTATTCGGTCGGGTCCAGCCCCATCGCAGCGTGGAATACCGGGCGGGCATGATCGCGCACATACATCGTCGCGAACACCGCAAGCAGGAAGAAGCGAATCCACAGTTTGTTAACCCCGGTTAGCAGCTTGGGATTAGCGCGCATCAACAGCGCGAACGCCTCGCCGTGGCGGAACTCATCGTTGCACCAGTTCTCAAACCATTTGAAAATCGGATGGATCATCCGCTCTGGATGCCGTTCGAGATGCCGGAAGATCGTGATGTAGCGTGCGTAGCCGATTTTCTCCGAAAGGTAGGTGGCGTAGAAGATGAACTTCGGCTTGAAGTAGGTATACTTCTTCGCCTTGGTCAGAAAGCTGAGGTCCACGCCGACGCCGAAATCCTTCAGTGTGTCGTTGATGAACCCGGCATGTCGCGCCTCGTCGCGGCTCATGAACGCGAACAGATCCTTGATGTCGCCATCTTTCAGCCGCTTCTTGATTTCTGCATAAAGCACGCAACCGGAAAATTCGGCGGTCACCGAGCTGACAAGAAATTCCAGAAATTCGGCGCGCAGATCGTCCGGCATCTTCGACAGGTCGATATCAAAATCCGCGTTGCGGATAAAATGGCCTTTGTTGGCGTCGCGCCGCAGCTCGGCGATCAGATCGTCCCACTCGGCCCGCACCGGGGAGATGTCGATGCGGCCCATCGCCTCGAAATCGGTGGTATAGAATCGCGGACTCAGCACGGTGTCGCGGTGCGCCATGCGGGTGGTCTCGTTGACATCGCGGATGGCGTCGATCATGTCGTTGTCTCCTTCGGCTGAAAGCCGACCTCGTAAAGCTCCGTGAGTTCCCGCAGTGCCGACAGTTCGGTCCACGCGCGTTGCAGCATGCCCGCCCGCCGCACCGTTGCGCGCCGCACGCCGATGATGTGCTCACCGAATCCGACTCCGGTCGGTGCGTCATGCACCGTCACCACGTCACCAGGGCGGATCGCCACCCCATCCGGAATGGCGTGTGCATGGAAGCTCTCCGGCGTCTGTTCGATATCGATGTCGCAGCGCACCTCGATAGTGCCGCCGCCGAACAGCCATGCGAGGTTCATGATGTCTTCCCTCGTGCCGCGAGCAGGCGCGCGAATACTGCCGCGTTGTCGGACCCAAATGCTTCCAGCTCGATGCGCTGCCCGGTTGCCGTGTCATCCAGCGTCAGCCGCCCATCCGCCCACGCGCTAAGACGGAACGGCGCATCGGCTCCCAGTCTATCAAGTCGCCGCTCGCGCGCCAACGCCCGCAGCGTGCCGCGCAAGAAGCCCGCCTGCCCCGTCACCACGGTCAGCGGCGCCGCGACGCCTTCCTGATACACCAGGATCGCCCCATCCGCTCGATCGGCGAAGCGCAGGTCACGTTCCATCACTGCGCCCACGACCGACGGTGCGGGGCGGGTCGCCAGCCGCCCGACACCGGCCGCCACGAGCGCCAGAGCCACAAGCGCCGCGGCACCGAATAGCGGGCCACGCGGGAAAGTATCCGCTCTTGTGATGGTGTCCACCGCCAGTCTCCCCCTGCCTCGCTCAAGCCGTCGCGGCCGCGTGCGCACCATTGGCGGCCTGCGGCCGAGCGACTGGTGCCGCGCGCACCGGAACATCGGCGGCCACCGCCATCGCGCGCCCGACGATCTGGCCGACCCGCGCCACATCCGCCAAACACCGCAACGCTGGCTGCGTCCGTCCCAGACGCCAAGGCCGCACATTTGGCCACAACACGACATATGAAACCCGATCATCCCGCGCGACGGTTAGCGCGATGTCGCCACTGCCATCGGCCATGGCCTTCACCGCCGCGCCGTCAATGCGCGCGAACGGCAGATTGACCGTCATCGGCAGCGCGATCCCGCACTTGATGATGATGCGACGGCTGGTAACAGTGTAAAGCGTCGTACGCTGAACGCCCCATGAATAAGCTATCAACATCGCAAGCGGCGCCAACGCGACAGCGGTGAGCTTGGCGGTGCCCACCGCCACCTCGCTCGCCGACATGCCCACCGCCAGCTTGCTCGCCGCGTACCACACCAGCAGCGCCGCGAAATACACGGCGAGTTTGCGCACATGCATCACCCGCAGCGCCAACGCCCGCCAATCCGGCGCGCCCTGCCACAGCAGCCGCTCCCCGGCCGGTAACGGCCCCGGCAGGCCCTTGACGCGGAGTTGAATGGGCCGGCTCATAGCAGCGGCTCCGCCCGCTCCGGCGTCGCATAGAGCAGTCCCCCGGCGAAATAGCCGCTGATGCGATCCTCCTCACGCAGCGAGACCTGATCAGCGTGCTGCAACGCCGGCACATCGCCAAACTGCTCGCCAAGGATCGCGCCCACCCGCACCTCCCGGCCCCTGCGCGAGAGTGCGCCGAACCCAATCGGCAACAGCACTGTGCGCGTTGGCAACGGCGCCGTCAGCGCTACCTCGAGAAAGCGCACCACGGCCTCCGCCCGGTCGATCCACACATCGACCACGGTGCCCGCCACCACGCCATCCGCGCCGAGCACGCGCCAGCCGATCAACTCGGGATCTTCGCTTGCCAGCGAGTACTCATGCGCCACCCGCAGCGGCACGATCATCAGCTTGCCGTCCTCGAACGCCAGCGCCGGCTCATTGGACCGCATCGCATAGCTCGCGGCTCCCACGCCATCGATCATCGGGTTGCCCGTCGGCACAAACGGCGCGCCCGGCCACGCCCCGGACGGCGCGATGGCAGGATTCTCCCTCTCCTCCGCACGCGGCGCCATGCGCTGCTCGCCATGCTTCATCACGAACGTCTTCGGCTCGGGCATCGGTGGATAGCCGACGATGTTGTCCTCGCCGAGAACATCCGAGACCAGCGGATAGCCCTCGCGCTTGTCCTCGCGCCGCAGATAGAAAATCAGTCCAGCAAAAAACAGCCAGAACGCATACAGCGTGAGTTGTGCCACGTCGATGTGGCTGGTGATGGCACCGGTTTGCATCGCGGACCTCGATCTTCAGGGTGCAACAGGAGAGGGGTAGCGGGACGACGATCGCGCGCTCGGTACGCCCACGTTCCGCCGGACCAGCGGACCGATCGCGATCAACGTCGCCAGCAACAAGGCAAGTTCGATGTTATAGACGACAGCGTACCCAGTCGTCGGACCGTCCAATGCCGCGCCCAGAACGCCGCGTGCGGCCAGCGCTGCCACACCGTCGCGGATCAACCCGCCCGCGGCGACGGCAATTCCAGCGGCGGACGCCTGCACCGCACCCCAGATCCCCAATGCGAGGCCGATCTGTCCGCGTGGTGCCATCCCCATTGCCGCGGTCAGCGTGCAGTGCGCGAAAAGCCCAGCGCCAAGGCCGATCAACCCGACACCTGCCCCGAATAGGAAAGGCGATGCCAGCACACCGGCGAAAATCACCGAACTGAATGCGCACAAGCCAATCAGTACGCCAAACGCGGCGAGGCGATACGGATCGGCGCCATTGGCGAGCTTGTTCGCGGCATAGAAGAACCCCGCCATACCACCACCCGCCAACAGCGCCGTCAGCGATGTCGTCGCACCCACTGGTAGATGCAGCACCTGCCCGCCATACGGCTCCAGCAGAATGTCCTGCATGGAGAAGGCAATCGTGCCGAACCCCAGCGCAACCAGCCGCCGTCGCGCCGCGCCGCTCCTGTCGAACGCGCGCCACGCCTCGGCGAACGTCGGCCGCATCCGGTCGAGCGCCGTCAGAGCCGGATTGCGAGCCTCCTGTTTCCACAGAGCGATACCGTTCAGCACCATCGTCGCGACCGCCGATCCCTGCACAACCTGGATCAGCCGCAATTCGCTGAAGTGCGCCAGCATGGCGCCGAACAGCAGCGCGCTGCCGATCATGCCAAGCATCAGCATCACGCAAAGCAGGGCGACAACCTTCGGCTGGGCCTCGGTTGGCGCCAGATCCGTCGCCAGCGCCAGACCCACCGTCTGCGTCGTGTGCAGCCCGGCACCCACCAACAGAAACGCCAGCGCCGCCGCCGCCTGGCCGACTATGATCGGTCCATTGGTATCACCTGACAGGATGATCAGCGCGAATGGCATGATCGCCAGCCCGCCAAATTGCAGCAGCGTGCCCATCCACAAATACGGTACCCGCCGCCACCCAAGCACGGAGCGGTGCGTGTCGGAGCGGAAGCCGATCACCGCGCGGAACGGCGCCGCGATCAGTGGCAGCGACACCATCACGGCTACCAGCCACGCTGGCACGCCAAGTTCCACGATCATGACCCGGTTCAGGGTGCCGATCAGCAGCACCGCCGCCATGCCCACCGTAACCTGGAACAGCGACAGCCGAAGCAGCCGCGCCGTTGGCAATTCGCTGGTGCCGACATCGGCGAATGGCAGAAAGCTCGGCCCGATTTTGCTCCAGCGTCGTGCCACGGCATCGTTAGCCTGCCGCGCCCGCCGCGCCATACCGCCGAGAGGAGCGATGCGCATGCCGCTCATGACCGCACAACCTCCATCGCCTGCGATGTATAGAAGCCGTTGGCGATACGCTGCGTGCGCCCGACGCGCCAAGGCGCCATTGCCGCGTCTGCCAGCAACAGTCGCGAAATCACTGCCTCTCCAACCGGCTCGATCGCCGGTGCTCGATCGCCGAACGGGAACAGCCGCCCGACCGCATGCATCACGGACAGCATCGGCGTGCGCGGCGCGAACGTCACCATCATGGATTGCTGCGTGCGCGCCGAGAGTGCCGCGATGGCACGCACCATGTCGGCCGCCCGATAATGGATCAGCGAGTCCATGCCGACCACATAGTCAAACTGCCCGAGCGACTCGTCCAGCATGTCGCCCGTCCGGAACGCGATCGTTCCTGAGAATGACTCTTCCGCCCAGCGTGCGCGCGCCACGTCCACCCACGTCGGCGCCAGATCGATCGCCACCACGTCCGCGCCGCGCCGCGCGAGTTCCACGGCCATCGCGCCAGTGCCGCACCCGGCATCCAGCACGCGGCGGCCGTATAGATCGCTCGGCAACCACCCGAGCAGCGTCGCGCGCATCCGGTCACGCCCCGCGCGCACCGTTGCGCGAATGCCGCTGACCGGCGTGTCCGATGTCAGCCGCGCCCAAGTGTCCGCCGCTGTCCGGTCGAAATACGTCTCGATCTGCCCGCGCCGCGCGAGGTAGCTGGGGGTGCTCATCAGTCGAACCCCAACAGGTCGAAGATATCGCGGTCCTTCATCGGCGCGCCGATCAGCGGCTCCGTGCCAGCCCATAGCGTCTCGGCCAGGCGCATGTATTCGGCTTGCACAGCCTCCAACTCGACTGACGGCTCCATTTCAAACAGCGTGGCCTTCTTCAACCGACTGCGGCGGATCACATCGAGGTCGGGGAAGCGCGCCAGCGTGCTCAGATTCGTCGCCGCATTGAAGCGATCGATCTGATCGGTTGCAGCACTGCGGTTGGCGATCACACCGCCGAGCCGCACATTATAATTCTTAGACTTGGCCTGGATCGCCGCGACGATGCGGTTCATCGCAAAGATCGAATCGAAATCATTGGCGGTGACGATCAGCGCACGATCCGCGTGCTGCAAAGGCGCCGCGAAGCCGCCGCACACCACATCGCCGAGAACATCGAAGATCACCACGTCGGTGTCTTCGAGCAGGTGATGCTCCTTCAGAAGCTTCACGGTCTGGCCCACGACGTAGCCACCGCACCCGGTGCCCGCCGGCGGTCCCCCCGCCTCCAGGCACATCACGCCGTTGTAGCCTTCGAACACGAAGTCCTCCGGCCGCAACTCCTCGGAATGAAAGTTGACCCCCTCCAGCACGTCGATCACTGTTGGCACCAATCGCTTGGTCAGCGTGAACGTGCTGTCGTGCTTCGGGTCGCAGCCGATTTGCAACACTCGCTTGCCGAGCTTGGAGAACGCAACTGACAGATTGGAGGAAGTAGTGCTCTTGCCAATGCCGCCCTTACCATAGACCGCGAACACGCGGGCAGTGCCCAGCTTCTCGCCCGCGTCGAGATGCACCTGCACGCTCCCCTCCCCG
This sequence comes from Pseudomonadota bacterium, assembly GCA_021808185.1. Lineage (GTDB taxonomy): Bacteria > Pseudomonadota > Alphaproteobacteria > Acetobacterales > Acetobacteraceae > CAJCJG01. The sequence goes on along the minus strand of JAKBCB010000002.1, from coordinate 21,050 downwards.
TCTTCGCGGCCACGCGACATCAGGCGCGGCCGTGGCGTTACGGCGATGTTCATGCGGCCATCTCCACGGTGATGCCTTCGAGCCGATCTTCGAGTTCCTCGCCGGCCCGCCGCAGCGCATCCAGCGTCGCCGCGTCGGGTTGCCAGTAACGCCGCTCATGCGCCTCTATCAGCCGGTTCGCGATCTTCGCCGACGCCTTCGGATTCAGTGCAGCGATGCGCTCGCGCATCCCAACGTCCAGCACGTAGGTTTCCGCGAGCCGCTGATACACCCATGACGATACCTCGCCCGTGGTCGCCGACCACCCGAGCGTATTGGTCACGTGTGCATCGATCTCACGCACGCCCTCGTAGCCGTGCTGCAGCAGCGCCTCGTACCATTTCGGATTGAGCGCACGCGTGCGCGTTTCCAAGGCTACCTGTTCCGCCAGCGAGCGCACCGCGCCGTCACCGCGCGTCTGATCGCCGATATACACACCTGCGGGGATGCCCCCCCGCGCGCGCCGGACTGCCCGGCTGATCCCGCCCAGTGTATCGAAATAGTGATCGACCGTGGTCACACCGAGTTCCACCGAGTCGAGGTTTTGATAGGTGATATCCACATGCTTGAGCACGTCCGACAGCACCGCATTCTGTCGTTCAGGCTTACCCCCGACGCCGTAAGCGAACCCCTTGCGCGCGACATAGGCGTCGGCCAGCTCATCCTCGTTCTCCCACACACCGCTACCCACCATCTGGTTGACGTTGCTGCCGTATGCCCCATCGGCATTGCCAAATACGCGCAGCGCCGCGCGCGCCAGATCGCCGCCGTGCTCGGCCTGGAAGGCCAGCGCATGGGCGCGAATGAAGTTGTCTGCGGGCGTCTCGTCCGCCTGCGCCGCCAACAACGCGGCCTCAGCCAACAGTCGCGTCTGCAACGGGAGAAGATCGCGGAAGATGCCAGAAACCGTAAGCACCACGTCGATGCGCGGCCGGCCGAGTTGCGTCAGCGGTAGCAGCTTCGCGCCACAAATCCGGCCGTAACTGTCGGCGCGCGGCTCGGCGCCCATCAGCCAAAGGGCCTGCGCGATCGGACCGCCTTCGGTCTTCAGGTTGTCGGTGCCCCACAACACCATCGCGACCGTTTCTGGCAAGCCCTTGCCATCCTCGGAATGTCGCGCGAGCAGCCGGTCTGCCTGCCGCGCGCCCTCGCGCACCGCGAATGCACTCGGCAGCCTGAAAGGATCGAACCCATGCAGGTTTCGTCCGGTTGGCAACACGTCGGTTGTGCGCAACAGGTCGCCACCTGGCGCCGGGCGAACATAGCGGCCGTCGAGCGCATGGATCACCGCTGGAAGTTCAGCATCGTGCGCGAGAAGCTTGTCGACTTCAGCACGTCGCACGGGATCGGTGATGCCGGCGGCATCAAGCATTCCAGCCCGCTCCTCGGCCGATGGCGGCGCTCCAATGACGTGCAGACCGTGCGGAATCAGCGTGTACTCGAGTTCCAGCACCGCGGCGCCTACCCGCGCGATCTCACTGGCCGCACTGGCGCCCCAGGTGGGCTCGGCCCGTACTATATCCACTGCCGCAGCCTGTGCCTGAATCAGGCCCGCGAGCAGCGCGCGCTGCTCGCCGTCGGCCCCAGGTTCCAACGCTCGCCACCGATCCAGCGAAGCCTTTAGATCGACGAGCCCACGATACAGCCCCGCCTTCGCGACGGGAGGCGTAAGGTAGCTGAGCAGCACCGCACCGGCACGCCGTTTGGCGATCATCCCCTCGGACGGATTGTTCGAAGCATAAAGATAGAAATTTGGCAATTCGCCGATCAGCCGGTCCGGCCAGCATGCGGCCGATAGTCCGGCCTGCTTGCCCGGCATGAACTCCAGCGCGCCATGCGTGCCGAAGTGCAGCACCGCATGCGCGCCGAAATCCTCGGCGATCCAGCGATAGAACGCGGCAAACGCGTGCGTCGGCGCGAACCCGCGCTCGAACAGAAGCCGCATCGGGTCGCCCTCGTACCCGAACGCGGGCTGCACGCCCACGACCACATTGCCGAACGTCTCGCCCAGCACAAACAGCGACCGCCCATCGCTCTGCAGCCGCCCTGGTGCCGCACCCCATGTCCGCTCGATCTCATCGAGCCAATGCTGTCGGGCGACATGCTCGTTCACATCGATCTGGGCAACGACGTTGGTATCGGTGCCATAACGCGCCGCATTCCCCGCGAGCACCCGCTCGCGCAGCGCATCCACGCTCTCCGGCACATCGACGCGGTATCCAGCACTGGCCAGCGCGCGCAGCGTGTTCAGCACGGACGCGAACACCGCCAAATACGCCGCACTTCCGGTGGCGCCCGCATTAGGCGGAAAATTGAAGATCACGACCGCGATCTTGCGCTCCGCACGGGCTGTCCGCCGCAGTGCCACCATACGCTGGACGCGCCGTGCCAACATCGCCGCGCGCTCCGGATGCGCGACCATGGTTCGCGCGCAGGTGCGGCCGTCGCAGCCTTCGCAGCGCTGGTCTGTATTGGCGCGTCCGCAGCGCCCACCGAACGTCATCGGCAGGGTCGCGCCGTCAAGCTCCGGGATAGCGACCATCATCGTCGCCTCAACCGGCGTCAGGCCGCGCGCATCTTCCTCCCACTGTTCCAGCGTCTGGAATTCCACGGGATGCGCACCGACATAAGGCACATCCAGTGCCGCCAACAGTTCCTCGGCGGCGCGGCTGTCGTTGTATGCGGGGCCTCCCACCAGAGAGAACCCCGTCAGAGACACGATCGCATCCACGGTCGGGACGCCATCGTGCACGAAGAAGCGCTCGATGGCCGGGCGTGAATCGAGCCCGCTGGCGAAAGCCGGGACCACGCGGAGCCCCTGCTCCTCCATCGCTTCGATCACGCCGTCGTAATGCGCGGCATTGCCCGCCAGCAGGTAGGAGCGCAGCAGCAGCAATCCCACGGTGCCGCGCATCCCCCCGCACGGTAGGTCCTCCACGCGCTCGGTAATGCGGCTGGCGATGCGCCGGTGATACAGCCCGACATCGGGGTATTCCACCGGCATGGCGACACTGACATTTTTGAAATGCATGCGCCTCGGGCCGACGGCGTAGCGCGTCACGAGCATGCGAATCAGGTTGGCGATGTTTTCTTCTGATCCCGCGAGCCAGTATTGCAGCGCCAAAAAATACGCCCGCACATCTTGCGCCGTGCCGGGGATGAACCGCATCAATTTGGGCAACTGGCGCAGCATCTTCATCTGCGCCTGGCCACTGGCGCTCTGCGCGCCCTTTCTGCCGCCACGCAGCCGTTTCAGCAATGCCAGCGCCCCGGTTGCCTGCTGCGACATGTCGAACTGGCCGAGCCGCGTGAGCTTTGTCACTTCGCCCGCCGCCATACAGCACAGCATCGCGTCGCAAGCGTCGCGCCGCGCACTTAACGCCGGCAGCACGGCGCGGATGTGGTCCTCCAGGAACAGCATCGTCGCGATCACAATGTCTCCCGCTTCGATGTCGGCGAGACAGGCAGCGAGTGCTTGGGCGTCGCTGCCCCACTCATCGGCGGCGTGCAGCACCAGTTTCAGGCCTGGAAATTGCGGCTGCAGTAGATCGCTCGCACGCATGGTGGCACCCGACAGGTGACTATCCATCGTCACCACGACAACGCGGATCGGCGTAGCCTCAGCGACCGAAGTGCGCCTTGGCGTCATACAACGTCTCCACCGTTATGGTTTCCAGGCCACGCTCCTGTGCGAAGCGCTCGGTATTCCGGCGCGCCTTGCCACGGACGAAGAACGGGATCTTGCCAAGCTCCTTCTCGGCGTCGCGCGCCCAGGACGGCGCCATGGTGACCGCAGGCTCACATGGTACGCCGAGATGCGACGGGGCCGCCTCGCCGTGAAATTCGAAATCTTCGCGGAACATCGTCAACAGATGCTCCTCCAACCCCATCATCAGAGGATGCACCCAGGCGTCAAACAGCACGTTGGCGCCTTCGATGCCCATCTGCGGCGAATGCCGCGCGGGAAAATCCTGGACATGCACTGGGGCGGAGATCACGGCGCACGGCACGCGCAACCGCTTGGCGATATGCCGCTCCATCTGCGTGCCGAGCACCAGATCCGGCTGGGCCTCAGCGATCTTCTGCTCGACCTCGAGATAGTCGTCGGTCAGCAGCGCCTCCACGCCATACAGCTTCGCAGCCTCGCGCACCTCGCGCCCGAACTCTCGGCTGTAGCTGCCCAGGCCGACGACGACGAAGCCGAGTTCTTCTACCGCTACGCGCGCCGCGGCGATTGCATGTGTGGCATCGCCGAACACGAATACTCGTTTGCCGGTTAGATACGTCGAGTCGACCGAGCGCGCATACCACGCCGCGCGCGGGGCGAATGCGGCTAACGCCGGCTGCGCATCAAGCCCCGCGAGCGCGCAGACTTCCTCGATGAATGCGCGCGTCGCATTCACCCCGATCGGCACGATCTTCGTTGCCGGCTGCTGGAATGTTCGCGACAGCCATTGCACCGCCACATGCGCGATTTCGGGATATAGCACGACGTTGAAGTCCGCGTTGCCGAGCCGCGCGAGGTCCGCCGGCCTCGCGCCAAGCGGTGCCACGACGTTCACGTCGATCCCGAGTCCGTCGAGCAGGTCACGGACCTCGCGTACATCGTCGCGGTGGCGGAAGCCGAGCGCGGTCGGGCCGAGGATGTTGCAGCTCGGCCGCGCCCGGCCCGCGCGCGTCAGCCGCGGCCCGCCCGGGGGGGGGGCGTTCGGGCCGGCACAAGCGCGCACGAGTTGATAGAATGTCTCCGCTGCCCCCCAGTTTTCCTTTTTTTGGTAAGCGGGCAGCTCCAGTGCCACGACGGGGACCGGCAGGTTCAACGCCCGCGCAAGTCCGCCAGGATCGTCCTGGATCAGTTCGGCGGTGCAGGACGCGCCGACCAGCAGCGCCTCCGGCTGGAACCGCGCATAGGCGTCGCGTGCGGCGTTCTGGAACAGTGCGGCGGTATCCCCGCCCAGGTCGCGCGCCTGGAAAGTCGTGTATGTCACCGGCGGGCGCTTCGGCAGCCGCTCGATCATCGTGAACAGCAGGTCCGCATACGTGTCGCCCTGTGGCGCGTGCAGCACGTAGTGTACGCCCTCCATCGCGGTGGCCACGCGCATCGCGCCGACATGGGGGGGGCCTTCGTAGGTCCACAGCGTGAGTTGCATCGCCTACACCCGCAGCCGCAAACGCCGCGCCAGGGGGCGGGCGAACAATTCCGCGAGATCGGCGGCCTGATCGAATCCCTGCGTCGGACTGAACAGCAATTCGATCGACCACTTTGTCGTGATCCCCTCCGCCTCCAGCGGATTGGCCAGCCCCAGGCCGCAGACGACAAGATCCGGCGCCATCTCTCGGCAGCGGTCCAGTTGCCTCTCGACATCCTGCCCCTCGACCAGCGCAGTGTCCTCGGGCAGCAATTCCAGTTCTGCCGCCATATGCTGGCGATGCAGATACGGCGTGCCGACTTCGACGAGCCGCATGCCCAGCTCGCGCGAGAGGAAGCGGGCCAGTGGAATTTCCATCTGGCTATCGGGGAAGAAGAACACGCGCAGCCCGGCGAGCAGTTCCCGATGCCGCGACAGTGCGCGGAGCGCCCTCGCGCGCGGCAATGCGATCGAATCGTCGAAGCGTGGGGCAGGGATGTTCCATGCCTCGGCCGCGGCGCGCAGCCACAATTCGGTGCCCTCGACACCCAACGGGAACGGCGCGGCCAGCCGCCGCGCTCCGCGTTCTTCAAGTGCCCGCGCGGTATCGGCCAGGAACGGCTGCGCCATCAGGTAGCGTGTATTCGGCCCCACTGCCGGCAGCATCAGGGCCGAGCGTGGCGGCAGGAACGCCACCGGCCCCACGCCCATTGCCGCGAACAACCGCCGCATCTGGTCCTCGACCACCTCGGCCAGAGCGCCCACAACCAGCAGCGACGGTTCGGTGGCCGTGGCGCTGGGCAGGATCGGCACCAACGAGGCCAGGCACGCATCCTCGCCCTGCGTGAACGTGGTTTCGATGCCGCTGCCGGAGTAGTTCAGCACCCGCACGTCCGGCATGAAAGTGCGCGACAGCCGCTGCGCCGCGCGCGACAGATCGAGCTTGATGACCTCGGACGGGCATGACCCGACAAGGAACAGCAGCTTGATCTCCGGCCGCCGCTCCAGCAGCCGCGCCACCAATCGGTCGAGTTCGTCGTTGCAGTCGGCCATTCCCGCCAGATCGCGCTCGTCGATGATGGCGGTGGCGAAGCGTGGTTCGGCAAAGATCATGACGCCGGCCGCCGACTGGATCAGGTGCGCGCAGGTCCGCGACCCGACAACGAGGAAGAAGGCGTCCTGGATCTTCCGATGCAGCCAGATGATGCCGGTCAGCCCGCAGAACACCTCGCGCTGGCCGCGTTCCAGCGGTACCACCGCATCGGTGCAGCCGCGCGATGTTGCCTTGCTGATGGTGACGGCGTTCACGAATGCGCCCCCAACGCCGAGGACGGATCGGATGACCACCGCGCCGCCTCCAGCCGTGCGGCGCGCAGCTTCATCATGAACTGCGTGGCGTTCAACAGGTATGTCGCATAGGCTGTCAGCGCAAGCAGCATCCGCGAACGCACATCCATCGCGTCGCCGAACAGCGCGGCCAGATAGGCCGTGTGCAACGCGATCACCAGCATGCTCACCGCGTCCTCCCAGAAGAACGCGGGGGCGAACAGATAGCGGCCGAACACGCGGCGCTCCCAGATCGCGCCGGTGATCATGATGGTGTACAGGACGAAGGTTTTCACGACGATGGAGGCGGTCGCCACCGTCTCCCCGCCGCCGGTGAACAGATAGCGCAGCACCAGCGCGAGACTCGCCAGGAACACGATGAACTGCACCGGCGCCAGCACGCCCTGGACGATCGTCCACGCCGTCTCGTCGCGGCGGCGGCGCTCGTCCGGGGTGTACAGGAAGCGGCGGCGCATCCGTCGCTCATCCGCTTGCCGCACCAGTTGCCGGCCCGCCGAGGCGCCCCACGGGCAACAATCGACAAATCCCACGATGCGCCCGAAATCGCTAATTGTAAACATGGCTTGACATCGCCTCGGCTGCGCGCTGCGGTAGTGCGTTAACGGCTGATGCCTGCCTGGGGCCGCGCTGCCAGGCTTTGCGGAATTCGAGCCTAGCCTCTTGATATTGCAGGCGATCCATCTCGCCTCCCCTTGCGTCTCGTGTTCGCATTCGGAGGCTAGGCGCGCTGCAAACGGCTTGTCAAGCGAGATGGACGTAAAGTCCGCTTGACACACAAAAGCGAAAAGCATCCACTCAGCAGGGGGAGCATACGATGGGTGTGAGCACAGAGCAGATTGTCGCCGGACCGGGCTGGAGCGAGGGCGAGATGGCCCATGCACCCGCCGGCCGCAGGGGTGAGGCTAACTGGCACCGTGCCGCCCTGCTGGCCGGCGCGGTGGAGCGGGAGGTCGTTCCCCGCTTGCTGCTCGCGCACCGACAGGCAGCGCCCCTGCCCTTGCAGGTGTGTGCGCCGCGGTTGGTGGATGTCGAGCGGATGACCGGGCTGGTGCTGGCGAACGATCTGCCGGCGCAGGACGATCTGGTGCATCGGCTGCAAACCGGCGGCGCCAGCGTCGAGTCGCTGTATCTGGATCTGCTCGCCCCCGCCGCGCGGCGGCTGGGCGAGATGTGGGAGCAGGATTTATGCGACTTTACCGAGGTCACGGTGGGGCTGTGGCGGCTACAAACCATCGTGCGGGATCTTGGTCGCGCGCTGGTCATCCCGGTCCCGCGGCTGGTCGGGCCTGCGCGGCGCGTGCTGCTGCTGCCCGCTCCCGGTGAGCAGCATACGTTTGGTCTCGCCGTGGTCGGCGAATTCTTCCATCGCGACGGATGGCTGGTGAGCCTCGGCCTGCCGGCCACGCCGGCCGATCTCGGCAGCTCGGTGCGGCATGACAGCTTCGATATCGTCGGCATTTCGGTAGGCTCCGGCGAACGGCTGGATCCGGTGGCGGCCGCGATCCGGGCGGCGCGGCGAGACACCTGCAACCGCGCGCTGCGCATCATGGTCGGCGGCCCGATCTTCATCGCGCACCCTGAATTCGCCCCGCAACTCGGCGCGGACGCGACCGCCGGCGACGGGCGAGAGGCGGTGTTGCGCGCCAACACGCTGGTCTCGCTGCTGGCCCCGGCCGGCGCACGGGCCGGATCGGGGGATGACGTCGCAGTCAACGGGGAACCGGTCCGGATCGGGGGCGGTGATCGTCGGCGCGGCTGACAGCCGGCGGCGATAGGGCGTAAGCGAGGAGGGCGGGACATGCATTGGAGGATCTCGTCGCTCGTGAAGGCCTTTGTGACGCCCCAGACATCGCTGGGGGATCTGGATGCCGCGTCCGCCGCCACCCTGATCGCGGCTGCCGCCGACATCGCCATCGTCGTCGATGCGGCCGGCATGATCCTCGATCTCGCGTTCCACAGCGCCGATCTTGCGGCGGAACTGCCGAACGCCGATGGCTGGGTCGGCCGAAATCTGGTGGAAACGGTGGCCGCCGACAGCCGCGCCAAGACCGAACAATTGCTGCGCCACGCCGGCACCGAGGCGGCCGCGCGCTGGCGCCACATCAACCATGTCAATCCGCAGGGCGCCTCGGTGCCGGTGTTGTACAGCGCCGCCCCGGCAAGCGAGGATGGCCGTGTCGTCGCGTTCGGCCGCGATCTGCGCGCGGTCTCCGCGCTGCAACAGCGGCTGGTCAACGCGCAGCAATCGCTCGACCGCGACTACGCGCGGCTGCGCGAGGTGGAGATGCGCTACCGGCTGCTGTTCCAAAGCTCGACCGATTCGGTGCTCGTGGTGGACGCCGCGCGCAACCGCGTGGCCGAGGTTAACCCTGCGGCGAGCGAGATGCTCGATGCTCCGGGCGACCACCTGATCGGCAAAGCGCTGCTCGACCTGTTCACGGCCGAGAGCGCGCCCGCCATCCAGGCGCATCTTGCCGCCGTGCGCGCCGGCGGCCGGGCCGACAACGCGCCGGCGCTGCTGGCCGACGGCAAGACGGCGGTGTCGCTGGCCGCCGCGCTGTTTCGCCAGGATGCCGCCACGTTGTTCCTGGTGCGGCTGGCCCGCCAGCAGCCGCGCGCCGCGGCCTCCCCCGCCGAGAGCGTGCGCGCGCGCCTGCTCGCGGTGGTGGACCACGGCCCGGATGCGTTCGTGCTCGCCGACCACGACGGCACGGTGCTGGCCGCCAACGCCGCCTTCCTCGACATGGCGCAGCTCGCCAGCGAGGACCAGGCGCGCGGCGAGTCGCTCGACCGCTGGCTCGGCCAGTCGGCGCTGGACCTGCACGTGCTGATCTCCAACGTGCGCAGCCGTGGCGCGATCCGTTTTTTTGCGACCTCGGTGCGCGGCGAGAACGGGGCCACGGCGCAGGTGGAGGTCTCGGCGGTCGCGGTCGCGGCCAATGGCGGTCAGCCGAATTTCGGCTTCGCCATCCGCAATGTCGGCCCGCGCCTGCGCACCGAAAGCCGCATCGGCCGCGACCTGCCACGCTCGGTCGAGCAGCTGACTGAATTGATCGGCCGGGTCGCGCTGAAGGATCTGGTGCGCGAGGCAACGGACGTGATCGAGCGGCTGTGCATCGAGGCGGCGCTGGAACTGACCGGGGACAACCGCGCATCCGCCGCCGAGATGCTCGGGCTGAGCCGGCAGAGCCTCTACGTGAAGCTGCGCCGCTATGGCCTGGGGGATCTGGACAACGATGGACACGATTAGCCTCGCCCGCCACCCGGCCGCGCCGGCGCCCGGCTTCGCCCCGAAGGCGGCGCTGGAGCTGCTCAAGCCGATCACCTGGTTCGCGCCGATGTGGGCCTTCGGCTGCGGTGTCGCCTCGGTCGGCGTGCCGTCCGGGCGCTGGCCGTTCCTGGTCGCGGGGGTGGCGCTGTGCGGGCCGCTGGTGTGCGGCACCAGCCAAGCGGTGAACGACTGGTTCGATCGTCACGTTGACGCCATCAACGAGCCAGGCCGGCCGATTCCGTCGGGGCGAATTCCCGGCCGGATGGGCCTATATATATCAATCTGTTGGACGCTTCTGTCGCTGCTGGTCGGCGGATTCCTGGGCGATATCGCCCTTGCCGCGACGCTGCTCGGGCTGGCGCTGGCATGGGCGTACAGCGCGCCGCCGCTGCGGCTGAAGCAGAATGGCTGGTGGGGCAATGCCGCTTGCGGCGCCTGTTACGAAGGGCTGCCCTGGGTCACGGGGGCGGCGCTGATGGCGGGCGGAATGCCGGATGCGCGGGTGTTCGCGCTCGCCGGCCTCTACAGCTTCGGCGCGCACGGCATCATGACCCTGAACGATTTTAAGTCGGTGGAGGGCGACCGCCGCATGGGCATCGCTTCCCTGCCCGCCGTGTTCGGGGTGGAGCAGGCGGCGGCGCTGGCGTGCGTGATGATGGCGGCGCCGCAGGCGGTGGTGGTGACGCTGCTGGCGGTGTGGGGCTTCCCGGTGCATGCCGGCCTCGTCGCCGTGATGCTCGCGGTTCAATTTGGGCTGATGGCGAAACTGATGGCGGCACCGAAGGCGCGGGCGCCCTGGTACAATGCCACAGGCACCAGCCTGTACGTGCTCGGCATGTTGGCCGGTGCCTTCGCGCTGCACGCGATGCGCGCGGGGGGGGCGGGATGACGCCGGCCGGCCATCTCTCAGGGAGCCACGGATGAGCACCACCGACACATTCGACGCGATCGTGGTGGGCGGTGGCCCCTCCGGCGCGACGGCGGCGGACGATCTGGCGCGGGCCGGGCGGCGTGTGCTGCTGCTCGACCGCGCCGGGCGCATCAAACCCTGCGGCGGCGCGATCCCGCCACGGCTGATCCGCGACTTCGCCATCCCCGACGACCTGCTGGTCGCCCGCGTCCGCGCCGCCCGCATGGTCTCACCCGCCGCGCGAGAGGTGGAGATGCCGATCGAGGGCGGGTTCGTCGGCATGGTGGACCGCGAGGTGTTCGACGAATTCCTCCGCGACCGCGCCGCCGCGCACGGCGCCATCCGCCGCACCGGCACGTTCCATCGGTTCGAGCGCGACCCGCACGGCATGGCGACCATCATTTATACCGACCCGGATGGCGCCGAGCAGCGCGTGCGCGGGCGTGTGGTGATCGGCGCGGACGGGGCGAAGTCGCAGGTGGCGCGGCAATGCGTCGCGGGCTGGCAGCGGGTCCGCTACGTGTTCGCCTACCACGAGATCGTCCGCTCCCCCCGCCACGGCAGCGGCGAGGGCCTCGCGGCGTTCGACTCGGCGCGCTGCGATGTCTGGTACCAGGGCAAAATCTCCCCGGATTTCTACGGCTGGGTGTTCCCCCATGGCGAGACCACCAGCGTCGGCAGCGGCTCGGCCAGAAAGGGCTTCTCGCTGCGCAAATCGGTCACGGACCTGCGCGCCGCCGCCGGCCTCGCCGGGCAGCCGACGCTGCGGCGGGAGGGGGCGCCGATTCCGCTGCGGCCGATGAAGCGGTGGGACAACGGGCGCGACGTGGTGCTGGCCGGCGACGCGGCGGGCGTGGTGGCGCCGGCCTCGGGCGAGGGCATCTACTACGCAATGGCCGGCGGTCGGTTCGCCGCCGATGCCGCCGAGGCGTTCCTGGCCACCGGGCGCGCGACCGCGCTGGCCGGCGCGCGGCGGGCGTTCATGCGGCTGCACGGGCGGGTGTTCTGGATCTTGGGGATGATGCAGTGGTTCTGGTACTCCTCCGATAAGCGTCGGGAAACATTCGTCAAGCTGTGTCGCGACCCGGACATCCAGCGGCTGACCTGGGATGCCTACATGAACAAGGAACTGGTGCGTTCGCGGCCGGCGGCGCATGTGCGCGTCTTCTTCAAGGATCTGGCGCACCTGCTCGGGTTCGCCTCCGCGTGACGGGATGATGGCATGATGGCGGTTCGTGGCACCCGCGCCGGGCGACGGCGCGCGATCCTGACGGCCGCCGCCGCCGCGATCGCGGTGGCGCTGTTGGGCGGCCTCGCCTCCGATATCGGCCCCTGGTACTACGGGTTGGCCAAACCGTGGTTCCAACCGCCGGACTGGCTGTTCGGCCCGGCCTGGACGGTGATCTTCGCGCTGACGGCGCTGTCCGGCGTCTGGGCGTGGGAGGCCGGTCCGCCGCTGCGGCCGTGGGCGCGCATCCTGTCGCTGTTCGCGATCAACGGCATCCTGAACGTGCTGTGGAGCGCGCTGTTCTTCACCCTGCATCGGCCGGACTGGGCGCTGGGGGAGGTGGTGCCGCTGTGGCTGTCCGTACTGGGGCTGATCGCGGTGATCGCGCCCTATTCCCGCCGGGCCGCGGCGCTGCTGGTGCCGTATCTGGTCTGGGTGGCGTTCGCGGCGGTGCTCAATCTGGCGGTGGTGCAACTGAACGCGCCGTTCGGGTAGGCGCGCGGTTGCGCCCCTCGCCGGCCGCCCCACCTGTCGTCCATGATCCGGTATCCCCTCACCTACCTCGCCACCTTCGTTGTCATGCTGGCGATGGACTCCGTGTGGCTCATGCTGACCGGCGGGCCGCTGTATCGGGCCTATCTGGGCGATCTGCTGCTGGACGGGTTCCGGCCGGTGCCGGCGGTCCTTTTCTACGTGCTGTATGTCGCCGGCATCATGGTGTTCGTGGTGCCGAGCGACTCGGTACCGAGCGGTTCGGGGCCGCGCCGGTTCGGGCGCATCGCGCTGTTCGGCGCGCTGTTCGGGGTGGTCTGCTACGCGACGTACGACCTGACCAATCAGGCGACGATGAAGAACTGGTCCACCATCGTCACCGTCGCCGATATCGCCTGGGGCGCGGTGTTGACCGCCGTGGGTTCAACCCTCGGCACCCTGCTCGGCGACCGCGGCACCCGCCTGTTACGCCGATGAAGCGTGCGTCGGCGGGTGGCCCCGCCGACGCGGAAACCGTGTCAGCCACGCGTTACAGACGTCGATTCGGCCCATGCCGGCAACGATGGTGCGGGAACCACGCTCCTGCTCGATGCGGACTCCGCGCTCATGGCACGATGTCCTGGAACAGCCACGGCAAGCGGTCCTTCCGCTGGTCCTCGAAGCGCGCGATATCCGTCATGTCGTCCGCCTCGGTGAAGCCGATCTCGTCGAGCCCCTGCATCAGCGCCCGGCGCACGCGGGTATCGATGTCGAAGGGGACCAGGATGTCCCCGCATGCCAGCGTCCGCGCGGCGAGATCGACGGCGAACGTCTCGCCCGCCCGGGCCGCCGCCATCGCGTGGGCGTGCGCGTCGTCCTCCAGCCGCAGCGCCAGCACGCCGTTGCGCGCGCAGTTCGCGGCGAATATCTCCCCGAAGCCGCGCGCGATCACGCAGCCGATGCCGAAATCGGCAAGCGCCCACACCGCGTGTTCGCGGCTGGAGCCGCAGCCGAAATTGGCCCCCGCCACCAGGAACCGCGCCCTGTCGTACGGCGGCCGGTTCAGCACGAAGTCCGCAAGCGGGCTGCCATCGCGGCCAAAGCGGTGGCCGTGGAACAGGTAGCGGCCGAGGCCCTGCTTCTCCAGCAGCAGCAGGTAGCGGGCGGGAAAAATCACATCGGTGTCGATGTCGTTGGCAGGCAGCGGAGCGGCCAGCCCCTCCAGACGGGTCCAGCCGCTCACCGCGCCAGCTCCCGCACGTCGGTCAGATGCCCGGTCAGGGATGCGGCGGCGGCCATCGCGGGGCTCATCAAGTGCGTGCGTCCGCCCGCGCCCTGCCGCCCCTCGAAATTGCGGTTGGAGGTGGAGGCGCAACGTTCGCCCGGTGCCAGCCGGTCATCGTTCATGGCCACGCACATCGAACACCCCGCCTCCCGCCAGGCAAAGCCGGCGTCCCGAAACACGCGGTCCAGGCCCTCGGCCTCCGCCGCCGCGCGGACCGCGGCGGACCCGGGCACGACCATCGCCTGCACGCGAGAATCGACGTGCCGCCCGGCCACGACGGCGGCGGCGGCGCGCAGATCCTCCAGCCGTCCGTTGGTGCAGGAGCCGATGAACACCCGGTCGATCGCCACGTCCTGCAACGCCGTGCCGGGGCGCAGGTCCATGTAGGCGAGGCTGCGCCGCATGCGGGCACGCCGGTCCGGGTCCGGCTCGGCGGCGGGGTCGGGGATATGGGCCGTCACCGGCGCGGCTTCTTCCGGCGTCGTGCCCCAGGTGACGTATGGCGCGAGCGTGCCCGCGTCCAGGCTCACCTCGCGATCGAACACCGCGCCGGGATCGCTCGGCAAGCCGCGCCAGTGGTCGAGTGCCCGCTCCCACAACGCCCCGCGCGGGGCCATGGGGCGGCCTTCCAGATACGCGAAGGTGGTGTCGTCCGGCGCGATCATGCCGATCCGGGCGCCGGCCTCGATGGTCATGTTGCACAGGGTCATGCGGGCGTCCATCGACATGGCCGCCACCGCCGCGCCCGCGAACTCCACGGCATGCCCCACGGCCCCCCCGACGCCGATGCGCGCGATCAGCGCCAGCACGAGATCCTTCACCGCCACGCCCGGCCCCGGCCGCCCGTGCAGCAGGACGCGCATGCGGCGCTGCGGCATCTGGCGCAGGCATTGCGTCGCCAGCACCATCTCGCACTCGCTGCTGCCGATGCCGAAGGCGATGGCGCCGAACGCGCCATGCGTGCAGGTGTGGCTGTCGCCGCAGACCAGCGTGATGCCGGGCAGCGTGAAGCCGCGTTCCGGCCCGATCACATGCACGATGCCGTGCCGCGCATCGCGCAGCGGGATATAGGGGATGCCGAAGCGCGCCGCGTTCTCCTCCAGCCGGGCCACCTGCCGCGCGGCCAGCCCATCCGGCAGCGGACGGTCCCGTCCGCTGGTCGGCACCGCGTGGTCCGCGACCGCCAGATGCGCCTCCGGCCGCCGAACCCGCCGCCCCCGCGCGATCAGGCCGGCGAAGGCCTGCGGGCTGGAGACTTCCTGGACCAGATGACGATCGACATAGAGCAGGCACGACCCGTCGTCGTCGCGCTTGACGACATGACCGGCCCATACCTTGTCGTACAGCGTGCTGCCGCCCACCCGCCCTGCCCTCCCCGATGGTCCCGTTACGGCGTTTCCGCGTGGTCGCGCTCGAACTGCCAGACCCGCTCGAAGCCCATCAGCCGGTTCATCTCGGCGAACGCGAACAGATCGAGCGACTGCCCCGCGCTCGACCCGTGCGTGCGCAGCGTCTCGTAGGCGTGCGTCAGCGCAGCGGCAGTGGCGAGGAATCCGGTGGCGGGGAAGATCGCGATGCGGTAGCCGATCTCGATCAGCGCCTCGCGCGTCAGCACCGGCGTGCGCCCGCCCTCGACCATGTTGGCAAGGCAGGGCAGGTCGAAGCTGGCGCAGATGCGCCGCATCTCCTCCTCGCTTTCCGGGCTTTCCACGAACAGGATGTCGGCGCCCGCGCGGGCATAGAGGTCGGCGCGCCGCAGCGCCTCGTCGATGCCGTGCGCGGTGCGCGCGTCGGTGCGGGCGATGATGAGGAACTCGGCGCTGTCGCGCGCCTCGCGTGCCACGCGGATCTTGCGCGCCATGTCCTCGGCCGGGATCACCTGCCGGCCGGGGGTGTGGCCGCACTTCTTCGGAAACACCTGATCCTCGATCTGGATCGCCGCCGCCCCCGCCGCCTCGTAGCCGCGCACGGTGCGCTCGACGTTCAGCAGCCCGCCGAACCCGGTGTCGGCGTCCGCGATCACCGGTGTCGCGGTGCCGCCCGCGATCGCCGTCACGCGGGAAACCATCTCCGTGTAACTCGCGAGCCCCGCGTCCGGCAGGCCGAGCGAGGAGGCGACCGTGCCGTAGCCGGTCATGTAGAGTGCCGCAAAACCGAGCCGATCGGCGATACGCGCCGAGATCATGTCGAACACGCCGGGCGCGACCAGCAACGCACCCTTCGTCAGCAACGGCTTCAACGCCTTCATCGTGCAAACCCTTCCAGTGCCGCGATCGCCTCGGTCTCGCTGACCACGTCGGCATATTTCGCGTTCATGTCATAGAGCCGACCGCCTCGCGCACGACGATCGGGATGAAGCCGTGGCTGACCGTATCGACGCAGGTCGCGCGCACGCAGCCGCTGGTGGTGATGCCGGTGATCACCAGCGTATCGACGCCGCTCGCGGTCAGCGTCGCCGCGAGCGATGTGCCGAAGAACGCCGAAGGATACTGCTTGGAGATCACCAGCTCATCCTCGCGCGGCGCCACCCCGCGCGGCCATTGGCCCAGGGGGTTGCCCGCCTGCATGCAGGCGAGAGCAGGCACCTTGCGGTAGAACACGCCGCCATCCACGCCGCCCGGCCGATAGACGACGTTGGTGAAGACGCGCAGGATGCCGATCCTGCGCGCCACGTCCAGCACGCGCAGCGCGGAGGCCAGGCAGTCCTCCACGCCCGCGTACAGCGGCGAGCCTTCCTCGTAATATGCCTGCACGAAGTCGATCAGAATCAGCGCCGGCTTCCGGCCGAAGCCGAGCCGGTGGTGATATCCGGCACGGGCATAGTTCGCGTCGAGGTTCTCGGCCACGTCGTTCTCTCCCTCGCGTCAGGCGGCGTTCTGGCGGCGCTGCATCGGCCAGGACTGGAAGCGCGGCGGCTTGGGCGGCTCCAACCCGGTTTCCTCCTTGCAGCGCGCCATGAGTTCTTCCAGCGTGCCGCCACGGTCGAACAGCTGCACCGGCCCGCGCGTGGCCGCCATGCTGGCGCGCAGCGCCTCGCTCGCCGCCGTGTCCAGCACGCCATCGGCATCGACCACGACGCCGTAGCGCCGCGCCCCGTCCATGCTGACGAGGCCGCGCGCGACATCCTGCGCCACCAGATCGGCCGGCCGCTTCAGCGGGTCGCCCCAGCCGCCGCCGCCCCAGGTGTTGAAGTGCAGCACGTCGCCAGGGGCCACCGCGATCCGGTCGCACTTGGAGGGCAGGATTTCGCGCGAGCCGTCCGCGCGCACCATGATCTTCGACGAGCGCGCCGCCGGCAGCCCGCCGTTGACGCCCCAGGGATGCGTGAGCCAGCGGCAATCGTGGATGGAGATCTGCCCGGCTTCGAGGAACATGTACCCCATCGAGATGCCGTTGCCGCCGCGATGCAGCCCGGGGCCACCGGAATCGGCGATGCTCTCGTAGTGCACGATGCGCAGTGGGAAGTAGCTCTCCAGGAACTCGTTCGGCACGTTCATGAATTCCGGCCACAGCGAATGCCCATCCGGGCCGTCGCCGGCCGGGCGGCCGGGGATGCCGCCGAAGCCGATCTGGAACAGCTGGTACCACTCGCCCTTTTCGTCGAAGCCCGAATACATCAGGTGCGGACTGTCGGAGAACCCGGCGGCGTTCAACGCCTCCGGCGCGCCCTGGCCGAGCAGCCCGCCCATGATGTCGAAGATGCGCGCCAGCATGTGCGTGCGCGTGGACAGCGCCGCCGGCTTGCGCGGCTTCAGCAGGCAGCCCGGCGGGATGATGACGGTGAACAGGTCGTAGAACCCGTCGTTGAACAGGATCTGCGGGTCGAAGATGTTGATGAAGATGGCGCCAACGAACATCTTGAACATTTCTTCGTTCAAGAAAAAGTTGATGGAGCTTGGGGATTGCGGATCGGTGCCGGTGAAGTCGAAGGTCACGTGGTCGCCTTCGCGCCACAGCGAGCACGCGATCTTGTACGGCCCGTACCCGGTGCCGTCATCGTCCACATAGTCCTCGAAATACTGCTTCTTCTCCGGGATCACCATCTGCATGATCGCGCTCATCGCCCGCTTGTTGCGGTCGAGCATCTCGCGCATGGCGGCGACGAAGCGATCCTCGCCGAAGCGGTCGCAGATCTCGAACACGCGCCGCTCGGCCAGGCGCAGTGCCGCGACGATGGCGAAGAAGTCGGCGCGGTTCCACTCGGGCAGCCGGCAGTTATGCACGAGCAGATCCAGCAGATCCTTCTGCAACTCACCCTTGCGGTAGATCTTCACCGGCGGGATCTGGATGCCTTCCTCGTAGATCATCGCGGCATCGGTGGGCAGGGAGCCGGGAACCTTGCCGCCGACATCGGTCATGTGGCCGAACATCGCGGCCCAGGCGACCAGCCGCCCGTCGCGGAAGATCGGCATCAGGGTCAGCCAGTCGTTCAGGTGGCTGATGGCGCCGGAGACCGAATACGGATCGTTCGTCAGGAAGATATCGCCTTCCTCGATGGTGCCGTCATAGCCTTGCAGGAAGCCCCAGATGAAGCTGCCGAACTGGCCGACCACCATCTTGCCTTCCTGGTTGGCGATCAGGGGGAAGGCATCGTGCTGCTCGCGGATGCCGGGCGACATGGCAGTGCGGAACAGCACTGCGTCCATCTCCTTGCGCGCGTTGCGCAGTGCGTTCTCAACGATGTCGAGCGTGATCGGGTCGAGCGGGACGCTGGCGTCGAACGGGGTTTTGTTCGTCTCGATGATGCGGGCGGGCATGTGCGGTGTGCTCCTGCTCAAACGCCGGCTGCTTCGGTCGGGCGGATGAGGATGTTGCCGACGGCATCGACGGTGCCATGATGCCCCGGCAGGATCAGCGTGGTTGAGTCCATCTGCGTGATGATGGCAGGACCTTCGATGCGGTTACCGCTGGCCAGCTTCGGCCGGTCATACACACCCGCGTCAAGCCATCCGCCGGAGACGTAGATCCTGGTTTGCGCCACCAGCGCATCGGGCGACGGGGTCGGCCCGCCGCTCGCCAGCGTCTCCGCGGCCACCTGCGGCGCACGGCCCTGCACGATCGCGCGCAGCGTCACCAGCTCATGCGGCACGTCGAGCGCGAAGGTGAAAAGCTGCGTGTGCAGCGCATCGAATTCCCTCGCCACCCCGGCCAGCCCGCCGGCGCGGAACGAGTCGGAATCCAAATCCAGCGTCAGCAGCATGCCCTGTCCGTGATAGCGCAGATCGATCTGGAAGCCGACGCTGTGCTCCTCCGCCGGCACGCCCTCGGTCACCAGCGTCGCCGCGGCATTGCTGGCGAGTTGGTCGAGGATGTCGCCGACCTCCGCGTCGGACGTGTCGACGAAGCGCCGGACGAAGGTCTGGCTCGCCTCGTCGCGGATGCGCGTGGTGGCATCGCCATAGGCGCACAGCACGCCCGGCGCGGGCGGCACGATCACCGGCCAGCTTCCCATCAGCTTGCCGAGCGCATTGGCATGCAGCGGTCCGGCGCCGCCGAACGCGACCAGCGCGAAATCGCGCGGATCGTAGCCGCGCTCCACCGAGACCAGCCGCAGCGCGCCGAACATGTTCTCGTTGACGATGTCGATGATGCCTTCGGCGGCCGTCATCAGCGGCAGACCGAGCGCATCGGCCACGCGCTGCACGGCGGCTTCCGCCAGACCCCGGTCGATCGCCATATCGCCGCCAAGCTGCGAGTCCGACGGCAGGTAGCCAAGCACGACATTCGCATCCGTCACCGTCGGCTCCGTGCCGCCCTTGGCGTAGGCGGCCGGTCCCGGCACGGCGCCCGCGGATTTCGGGCCGACCCGCAGCGCCTTGGTCAGGTCCGGTACATACGCGATCGAACCGCCGCCCGCGCCCACCGTGCGTACGTCGATCGACGACGCCCGCACCGCCACGTCGCCCACGCGCGTCTCGCGCCGGATCTGCGGCTTGCCGTTCTGGATCAGCGCGACATCGGTGGACGTGCCACCCATGTCGAAGGTCAGCAGGTTCTCGAACCCGCCCTGCCGCGCGATCCACAGCGCGCCGGACACGCCGCCCGCCGGCCCCGACAGCAGCAGGTTGACCGGCGTGGTCTGCGCCGCCTCCACCGCGCTCAATCCACCGTCCGAGCGCAGCACGTGCAGTTTCACCGACCCCATGCGCGCGGCGAGTTCGGTGTGCAGATTGTGGATGTACTTCGCGACCACGGGACGGATGTAGGAGTTGACGACCGTCGTCTCCGTCCGCTCGTACTCGTACATCTCCGGGATCACCTCGGAGGAGATCGAGACCGGAACGCCCGGCATTTCCGCCTCGGCGATCTCGCGCACGCGGCGCTCGTGCGCGCCATTGGCGTAAGCGTTGAACAGCGAAACCGTCAGCGCCTCCACCCCGCGCGTCGCGAGTGCGCGCAGCTTCGCGCGCAGGTCGTCCTCATCCAGCGCTGCGACCACCTCGCCGCGCGGCCCCATGCGCTCATCGGCCTCGATGGTCAGCTCCAGCGGCGCCAGCGGCGGCCGCTTGTTCCAGATCACCCAGCCGCCCAGCCCACCTGGGACGTACGAGCGGTCGATTTGCAGCACCTGCCGGAAGCCCTTCGTGGCGACCAGCCCGACGCGCGCGCCCGAGGAGGTGAGCACGGTGTTGGTCGCGACCGTCGTGCCATGCATCACCTGATGGATAAGCGAGGGCGAGATGGCGTTCTGCTCGCAGAGCCGGGCGATGCCGTTCAGCACGCCCTTCGATGAATCCTCCGGCGTGGAGGGCACCTTCGCGCGGAAGGTGCGCCCGCTGCCTTCCTCGATCAGAAGCAGGTCGGTAAACGTGCCGCCGACATCGACACCAAGTCGGTAGGCGCTGTTGTGAGCCATGAAGCTGTTTCCTCCTGTCGCGACTGCGCGCGCTTTGGTCCTAGGCGAAGATGCGGTCGAGGCGGCTCATCCGATATCCGACGCCTCCCGTCCGCGGGTGAGTTGGGAGACGACAACGGCGACGATCAGCGCGCCGCCATTGAACACGTTGGTCACCCACAGCGGGATGCCCAGCATGGACAGACCGGTGATTCCGGTCGCCAGGAAATACGTGGCGACGATCGCACCCCACGGGTTGAAGCGCCCGGGCATGATCGTCGTGGCGCCAAGGAATGCCGCCGCGAAGGCAGGCAGCAGGAAGTTCAGGCCAGACGAGGGATCCGCCGATCCCAGCACGCCCGCATAGACAATCCCCGCCATCGAGGCCATCACCCCGGAGGCGATCAGCGCCCCCGCGCGCACGCGATCCACCGCGATTCCGTTCAGCCGCGCCACTTCTCTGCCGCGGCCGACGAACAGCAGCCGGCGACCGAGGGGCAGATACTCGAACACGAACCACAACAGGACCGCCGTC
>JAKBCB010000156.1 GCA_021808185.1 Pseudomonadota bacterium | reverse complement strand
GCACCGGCGGCGCAGCCGGCGCAAACGCGGCGAACGTGACAGAGACAACATCTTTCCCGAGCGGTGGTGCCTCGGCCGGTGCCGTCGGCGCCACCGGCCCGCCGCCGGACGCGACGGAAGGGGCGAACGCCGCCACCCGCGCCGCCTCGGACGACACGGACACCATGGGTGCCGTGACGCGCTGTGCCGGCCGCTCCGATGCCGTCCCCGTCGCAATCTCTGCCGGTTCGGCCGCCGCGTGCGCCACCGGCGGCACCGCCGCCATTGCCGCACCGGCCGCCTGCACCCGCGACAACCCCGCAAATGCCTGTGTCGCGGCATTTTGTACGGTGGCAAGCGTGCCCTCGATCGCTGCCATCGCGTCCGCCACGCCACCGCCCAACAGCCACGCCAGCCCCGCCTCCGCCGCTCCGGTTCCGTCGCTCACGCCTTGCGTTCCTTCCAGTGCATCGCTGCAAAGTCGAACTCGTGGCCATCGAGTCGCCCGAGTGCCACCACGAACGCCAGTCGCTCCTCTGGCGGCAGGCAGAACGCCACGTCGAACGGCACCCCGTTCCTGACCAGGTAAAGACAGTCCACCAGATCGGGGTGCCGGCTCAGTTTCCCGCCGTGGCCGCCACCTCGGCCGCGTTCGGCAGCACCTCGGCAAGTGCGGCCCCCACCGCCGCGATCCCCGCATCGCCCAGCCGCGCCACCAGCGCCTCGATCTGCGCCTCGTTGCCCGGGGCCGGCACCGGCACGTCGTCGATCGCGGACACGCTCGCCGCCAGCACCGCCATGCCGAGCCAGGACTGGTTCTGCGCCAATACCGGCCCCGCCGCCTTGAACAGCCGCAGCTTGTCCAGCGCCGTCAATCGCCGCAGTTGCAGTCGGCGACCCTGCGCATCCGCGACGCAGGGTGCCGCCTGTGCCGCGTGGATCACCCGCGCCGAAGGTGTCGCCGTCACATCCGCACCCGCGTGCTGGCAAAGAACTCCAGCCTTTGCTTCACGCTCGCATCGCCCCGCCATATGCCGGCACTGCTCATGCGGAACACCACGTTGTTGTACTGATAGGTGCTGGTGGAGCCATCGGACTCGGCGATGTACTGATACAGCGTGCCCGGCGCCGGCGACTGACCGTTGTGGAAGTCCGCCTCCAGTTGCGCGACGAAATCCTCCGCCGCCGAGTTGCCGCGCTCCAGCTCGAAATGCCCATCCCAGCCTTTGGGCAGTTCGGCGCCGAGCTGCACGCCGTCGATGCGGTCCACCCGGACCGAGGCGGTCATCTGCCGCGCCTCGAACCCGCTCACATGCGTCAGATCGACGCGGCCATAGGCACCGAGCACCACCACCTGGCAGTCGCGGCCAACGGAAAACATGCTGCCTGACATTCGTCCCTCTCAAACCGAGTGCGTGCGTGGCAAACCTCAGGCGGCGAGCGATCCGGGCGTGTTCGGCAAGACCTGTGTCTGCACCTGCACCGTCTGCCCGCCCTGGATGTTGACGATGAACTTTTCGTTGATCGCCTGGTAGCGCACCTGCGCGTCGCTCTGCACGTAGCCGAGGCCGGTGCGCGTCGCCGGATTGTTGCTGGTGTCGCAGATCACGCTGAACGGCAGGCTGCCATCCGCGCTGCCCAGCATGCCCTGCCCGAGCATGTTTTGCAGGAAGCTCAGTTGCGTCGCGCGGATGCGGCGGAACAGATCGGCGTTGATCACCTGCCCCACATACTGCCCCATGCCAGAGGCGAGCGTTGCCGCGATGTAATTCGTCAGCCGCGTATAGTTGTCGCCGTTGACCGCCGAATTGCTGCTGCTGTTATGCCCCGCGCGCACGCCCCAGAACGCACCGCCCGGCTGCGGATTGGCGATCACGTCGATGCCCGCCTGGATCAGCACCTCAAGGTCCGCCGCCGCGTAGCTGGCATTCTGCCCGCTGCCCGGCGCGCCGCCATGCTGGCTGCCGACGACGGAGTACAGCGGCTTGTTCAGGCTGCTCTGCTCGGGGCTAAGATTGGCCAGCCGCCCGGCGACGAATCCCTGCGGGCTGACCAGCCGCAGCGCCGCGTTCACCGGGTCATTCCACCAGATCCAGTCGCCGAACATCATCTTGCAGGCGTAGGAATCCAGCCCCGCCCCCTGCTTGGTCGCCACCGCGTTGGCGATGGTATCGCCGGCCGGCCCCGCAAGGATCATGTAGATGCCTTCGGACAAGCCGAACGCCGCCTGCGTCGTCCACTGCGTCGCATCGTCGCTGTCGGCCAGCAGCGCCAGGCTGCATCCCTGCCCGCGCAGCGCGTACATGCCCTTGCGCGGCGGCAGATCGACACCGATCAGCGTCAGCGCCGTCACGCCCGCGGCCCCGTCCGTCCCCGGCGTACCGCTGGCAAACACGTAGGTGCCGGCAACCGGTGTTGTGGATGTGCCGTTCGCGGCGGCCGTAAGAATGCCGCTCGGCCCGCGCTGCAAGCCCTGCCCGGTGTTCACCGCGTTCGCCAGCGCCTGCCAGAATGCCGCGCCGCCGCCGCCGATATTGTCGAACACCTCGGGCTGCACGCCCGGCAGCGCCACCGTCAGCCGCCAGGTATTCGCCTGGCTGCCGGTGCCGAGCGTCACCACGATGCCATTGCCGAAGCTTCCTGTGTACAGCGCCGTGAACGTGAACGCGGTGCTCGGCAGCGTCAGCCTCGCGGCGGTGTCGGTGCCGTCGGTCACGCGCACGCAGCGGAAATTCTGCGCGCCCTGCTGCACGGCGGTCGCGACATGCGTGCCCATATCGAATTTGCGCGCCACCAGCGGCCCGAACCCAAGCGCGTAGTCGGCCATGCTGGCCACGATCACCGGCTGGCCCACCGGCCCCCAGCTCGCGCTGCCCACCACGCCGAGGATGTCGGTCGGCACACCGTTCAGCAGCAGGTTCTGCGGCGGGACGATCTGGACATAAAGGTCGGGCACCACCAGCGCCGTGGTGTTGATGCTGCCCTGCTGCACAATCGGCATTCTGTTGGCTCTCCTGCAAGGATCTGGCGAGGGATGCTGTCAGCTCAGCAAGGTGGGAAACGCGTGCGCCCTGTCGGCGCCAAGGTTTGCGGCCCCGATCGCCATGCGCGGCAGATCGGCGGCGATCGCGGTCGGGTAATCGACGCTGTATGTCAGCTCACGTCGATACAGCACGGCATCCTCCCACTTGTCGGTCACGGAGGAACTCACGTAGCGCAGGCGCCCGCTGGTGCCGTCGGCCAGCCCGAGAAAGTCGATGCCGGACAATGCCGCGTCGATGGCGCCGCCCACCGCGTCGCGCGTGGCCGGGTCGCCGCACCACAGCGTCGCCTGGAACGCCTGCTGCTGCCGGCGGGACAGTCGCAATGTCGGCTGGTCCGCCTCGACCCGCGCGGTCAGCCGCACCACGCCCGGGACTGTCAGCGTCGCGCCGCTCGCCGTCGCGTTGCGGACCTTGCCGAGCGAACCCGCAAGCCCCGCCGCGACACTCGCGGGCGTGTCGGCCGGCTGCACGCGCCATGCCGCCCAGGCACTGTCCGCGATCACCGCCACGACTTGCCCCGGTGCCGCGATGCCGCCGAACGTCACGCTCTGCCCGACCACCGTTGTCGACAGCGTCGGCGTCGTTTGCGTCGGTGCGATCCACTTGTCCGGCCAGCGCGTGGTGTTCAGTGTGTGCCCTTCCACCGCCATCACCGAGATGTTGGCGATACCGGCGAGCAAGTCCGCGTCCAGGGCCGCCGGCACCGGCCAGCCGCGATAGATGCGGCAGGTGGCGCCCGTCACCGCACACGGCCCGGTCACGCCATATGGATACAGCGCGCCGCCGATCACGCCGACCAAGGCGGCTTCGACATCCGATTGATCCGCCATCAGCTCGTCGCCTGTTTCACATGCAACCGCCAGCCGAGATGCGTCAGTTCCGCGCTGCCGATCACGCCGGCGCGCCCGATGTCGTCGTGCACCAGGTCGCCCGGCCGCAGCAGCACGGGGCCTGCGCCGATGCGTGGCGCCGGCAGCAACACCACCCAGCCGCCGGCGCTGCCCTCCACGCCCGGTGCATCCGCCGGCAGCGCGCCACGCCCGCCGACGCGTGTGGCCAGCACGCTCGCCGGCCAGTCGAGCAGCAGCGACACCGCCGCCCCCGCCTGCACGCCGACATATCGGCTCACGCCCGCCGCCGCTGGCGCGGCCGGGCGGGAAAAGCCCAGCACCCGATTGGTCTTGACGCAGAGCAGCGGCCCGAGGCGCGGCTGTGCTGCGATGAAGAACACGCCCTCCGGCCCGGCGATGTAGTCGCCATGGCGGGAATAGCCGGCGTCGAAATACCCTTCCCACAGCGCGTCGCCGTAGCCTACCGGCACGCGGAATCCGCCGGGGTTGGCGAAGGTTGCTGGCAGCCGCAGCAACCGATTGGCGCCGTCCAGCGGCGCGTTCGCCGCTTGCGGGCGATACAGGTCGCACCACGCGCCCACCGCGCGCGCCGCCATGCCCAGGCCGCGCCGGATGGCGTCCGGAACATCGCTGTTATCCGCTGCGAGACCGCTCATCACACCACCAGTACCAGCGTGCCGTCGCCCAGGCCCGGCCCCGGCGGCAGACCGAGGAAGGCACATAGCCGTCGTCGCCAATCGTCGAACAGCCCCGCGCGTTCGCGCACCTCGTACGGGTTGCGTGTCCACACCGCCGCCTCGGCGGTATCGAGCCGGCTGCCCGCGTCGCTGATCGCGTCTTCCAACGTGGAAAGCGTGGTCAGGTAGTTTGCCACCACCGCAATCTCGGCGGGCGAGAGGTTGTTGATGCGGAACTCCAGCAGGCCGTACGCCTGGAAGAACCGCCAGCCCTGGAACCCGGCCTGTCCCGCGCCGTAGGCGGGATAGCCGCAGAAGCGGCGGATGTCGGTCTTTTGCGCATCGCTGAACGTGGCCGGGATGGTCTGGCTCATGGCAAACTCCGCGAGGGGCCAACGAAGTTCATCCCCCCGCCGTACCGGGCGGGGGGATGCGGCGGCCTCAGCCGGCGTGTTCGATCAGCACGGCGCGCTTGTAGGCGGCGTTGGTCGCGGTCGGGATTGTCGCGGGGTTGGTCGTGGTGTCGGTCGGCGTGCAGAAGCCGCCGATCCAGTACCAGCTTTGCGCGATGATCTGCTGCAAGCGGTCGATCGGCTCGCGCGTGACCATCGCGACACCATCGACCATCGAGACGATGCTGTCCTTCGGCGCCACGTCCGCCTCGGCCATCGCCGCGAAATCGCCCTCGATCAGCGCGCCCTTGCCGCAGACGATGGGCCGGCGGATCACCCCGCCCGGCACCGCCGGGTTCGCCGTCACGTACGCCTCGGTCGTGGGGATGAAGCGCAGGCCGAGGAAGTCGTTGACCACGCCGCGCTTGAACACCTGGTTGGCGCTGGTGGCGCCGGTGAACAGGCGCTGGAATGCCTGGTCTCCGAACAACTGCCTGGCGCTCACCGGATCGAGGTAGCAGTTGTACGCGCCATCGATCTCCGGCACCGCGTTCAACCGCAGTGTCGCCACCGCGTTCAGCAGCGTCGCCATGTCGAGCTGGTCGGCCGCCACGATCTGCCCCGTGTTTGCGCGCGCATTCGGCCGCGCGATGGCGCTCGCGCTCGCCGCCGTCACGGTGTTGCCGGCGGTGCCGTCGGCCACGGTGACGTTGCCGGCGAAGGTCAGCGTGCCGGAGATTCCGCCCGGCGCGCTCGACGCATTGGTGGCGTCGGCGGCCACGCCCGTCAGCACGTAGGCGTTGCTGCCCACCGTCACCGTCAGCGTGTTGGTCGCGCTCACCGGGTTCGGCACGCCGTTCACCCACACCTGGCCGAAGCCGCGAATGTCGTCCACGTGCAGCGTGGGGCCGGCGGAAGCGAGCGTGGTCAGCACTCGGGTATTGCCGCCGAAATAGGCCGGGAACAGCGCGTTGCGCGCAAGCTCGTCCAGGCTGCGCGCCGCCTGCTCGCCGTTGATCGCGGCGTTCAGCAGGAATTGGCTGGCGATGCCCACGCGGCTCGTCACCATGTTCAGGTCGGCGGTGGCGGCGTAGAAGTTCAGCGTGATGGTGTATTGCTCGACATTGAAGCTCTGCGGCACCAGCCCGTTATCGAGGTTGGTGTTGGTCGCCGGCACCAGCGGCGTGGTGATCGAGGGCTTGAGGCCCGCGCGCGTCTTGGTCAGCGTCTCGCCGATGCCGACGGAGAATTCCTCCCGGTCGGCGACCGCGCGATAGCCGAGGCGGCTGCTCAGCGCCTGCTGGAACTCGCGCTCCAGGAAGCCCTGCTGGATGATCGGTTGCAGCGCCAGCGGGAAATTCTGAATGCCCATCTTGGTCCTCGTGTTGCGGAAGGATGGAACGCGCGCGCGGCGCCGTCCCGCGCGCGATGGCGCGGCGGGCCGCTCGTGCGGGGGGTCGGTGGCGGGGTGGCGCGTCAGCGCCGCTTCAGCAACTCGGCCCGCGCCCGCTGCCAGTCATCGAAATTCATCTCGGTGGCCAACCGCGGCTTCGGCGGCTGCGCCGCCGGCGCGCCGGCGGTGGAGGAGGACGATGCCGCCCCGAACAGCCACGGCTTGCTCCGCCGCAATTCGCGCATCAGCGGCTCGGCACCTTCGACTTCGCCGTTCTCGTTCAGCGTCACGGCGCTGGTGTCGAGCAGCTTCAGCCCGTCCAGATCGACCATGCCCGCGCGCAGCGCCTCGGCCTTCAGCTCGGCGCGCACGATGCGCGCGTGCGCTTGCGCCTCCAGCTCGGCCAGCTTGCGTTCCAGCTCCGCCGCGCGCCCGGCGTCGTCCGGCCTGGGGTCGGTCACGTCCTCGCTCATGCTTTCCCCCCGGCCGCGCGCCCGATGCGCGCAAGCTCCGCCGCCACGTCTTCGATGTCGTAGCTGTCGGCGAGCGACTTCACCGCCGTCTCGCGGCTCAACAGCCCGCCCGCCGTCAGCGTCGCGAGCGTGCCCGCATCGCTCTGCCGTTCCACGGCATCCGCCGGGTACCACGGCGGCCAGTGCAGGCTCAGCCGCGCGCCCGCATCCAGCGGCGCCACCGCCTCTCCGCGCACCCGCAGCGGATACAGGGCCGAGACCCGCACCAGCATGTGCGCCAGCCGCAGCAGCGCGTCCCCGTAGCTGACACGCAGATTGTCGGCGAGCCAGATCAGCCCCTGGTTCATCATCTCCAGCGCCCGCCCGCTCTGCGGGGCGGCCAGCCGCTCGGCGCTGGCGCGGTTACCGTGCACCCCCTCCAGCGCGATTTCGCGCAGGAAGCGCACATACTCGATCACCGCGTTGGCCGCCGTGCCGCCGATCTCCAGCAGCTTCGCGTCGCCCTTTTCGCTGACCACCAGCGCGTTGCCGGCGCCGCGCACCATTTCGTTGTCCACGCCGGCGGGTTCGCGGATCAGCAGCGTCGGGTCCGACGAGTATTTCAGCCCCCGTCCGGCCTGCGACAACTGGTAGTCGATCTCGACATTCGTCGCCAGCCCGGCGCGGAACGTGCAGTCGCCATCGATGTCGTCGCCGCCGGGAAGGTTGCGGATCCACACGATCGGCACGAAGCCCATGCCGTGCCGCACGCTGCGGCCCGCGTCGATTTCGCGCGGCCAGCCGTCCGCCACCGGGCACGGCACGAACCAGGTCTCGCCGTCGGCGTCCCACTCGCGCTGGAACCAGAACTCGCTCGCCGGATCGTCGATCTCGTAGCCCTGCTCGCGCAACTGCCGCCCGTTCACCTTGTAGCGCTCGGTCACGCGCGCCAGTTCGTCCGGCGCGCCGGCCTGCCATGTCGGGGTCAGGAACATGCTCGGCAGCACGCGGAAGTACACGCGCCCGCCGAGCACGCGCAGCAGCACGGCGACACTGCCGACCGAGCCGCGCAGCGCCGCTTCCAGCATCGTCTGGTTCAGCCGGCTTTCGCGCGCGATGTCGCCCAGCAGCGCGCGGCTGCGCGCGTCGCTGCTTTCGATGGTGGGGAAATGTCCCTCGCCGAACACCAGCGACAGGCTGTCGTCCACCACGATCTTCGCCATCGGCCACCGCACGCAGGGCCTGCGCCGGCGCAGCGGAATATATTCGCCGCCCGCGCCGCGTTCCTCGTGGAACTCGTGCGGCAGCACGTCGTACAGCCGCCCTTCCAGCGCCCGCGTCAGGATATCCAGCCGCCGCGTGCGTTCCGGGTAATCCGGGTCGTTCGGGACCAGCG
>JAKBCB010000155.1 GCA_021808185.1 Pseudomonadota bacterium | reverse complement strand
GCCGGCACCCATTCCGCCGGCGCCCGCACCGCCGGCGCCGGGCATGCCCGCGATGCCGCCGATCAGCCCGCCGCCGCCCATGCCGCCGCCGGCCCCGCCGGCGCCCGGCGCGTTCAGCCCCGTGCCGGCGGTGCCCGCCCCGCCCACGCCGTTGGGCTGCATGGTGCCGGGGGCCGCGCCGCTCTGCCCCATCGTGCCGGCGGGCGCGCCGCCCGGCGTGTTGCCCGGCCCCACCGGCTGCCCCGGCATGGTCCCGCCGCCGCCCGAGGCCGCGCCGGTGCCGGCGCCGGTGGTCGCCCCGGTCTGCGCCAGGGCGAGTCCGGGGGCGATCATCAGCACCGCCGCCGCGAGGAGAATTGCCTTCATGTCGTCACGCTCCGTGTCTTGTCTGCGTCCGGCCTCAACGGATGACGGCGCGGTGCGTCGCGCCGGTCACGCCGATGCGCAGCACGGCTGCGTCGCGGGCCGCGCCGCTTGCCATCGCGCGGGGCGCACGCGACATTGCCCGGCATGAGCGGACAGGACGGCGCGGACCGTGACTGGCGGCTGGACGGCGTGCGGGTGGTGCGCGGCGACCAGCTCGACCCCAACACGGCGCAGACGCCGGGGATGGAGCGTGCCGCCGCGATCAATGCCGCCCGCGTCGGCGCGCAGAAGCTGTGGGCCGGCACGGTGCGCATCCATCCCGACGCCCGGACCGGCGCACATCATCACGGCGCGCTGGAGAGCGTGATCTACGTGGTACGCGGCCGCGCCCGCATGCGCTGGGGCAGCCGGCTGGAATACGTGGCGGAGGCCGGGCCGGGCGATTTCATCTACGTGCCCCCGTTCGTCCCGCATCAGGAGATCAACGCCAGCCGCGACGAGCCGCTGGAATGCGTGCTGGTCCGCAGCGACAACGAGGCGGTGGTGGTCAATCTGGACATCGCCGCGGCCGAGCAGCCCGAGGCGGTTCACTGGGTCGATCCGATCCACCGGCATCCGTGACGCCGCCCCCGCGATGACCGAAACCGCAACGACCGCCTTCGCCCCGCTCGCCACCGAGCGGCTGACGCTCCGCCCCTACCGGGCGGAGGATGCCGCCGAGCTGCACCGGCTGATCAACGACTGGGAAGTGTGCCGCGCGCTCGCCGCCGTGCCGTTCCCCTATCCGCGGGCGCTGGCCGACGAGTGGATCGCCTCCTCCGCCCGGTCGCTGGCCGAGGGGCGCGCCTACCATCTGGCCATCACCGGCAAGGAGGGCGAGCGGGAGGTGATCGTCGGCGGCGTCGGGCTGCGGGTCGATCGCGGGGCGCGGGACGGCCATCTGGGCTACTGGGTCGGCCGCAAGTTCTGGGGCCACGGGGTCGCCACCGAGGCGGCCGGCCGGCTCGCCCGCTGGGCGCTCGCCAATCTCGACCTGGACGGCATCACCGCCACGGTCGCCACCGACAACGCCGCCTCGGCCGCGGTGCTGCGCCGGATCGGGCTGCAGATGACCGGCCGCGGGCAGGAGCATTTCGTGGCGCGCGGCGGCGAGCAGCCGGTGCTGCATTTCGCCGCGACGCGGGAGCATCTGTTCGGCGTGCCGGATGCCGGCCCCGCCGCCGCGGGCGCCGCCACGCCGCTGCTGCTGGTCGCCGCCTGCGCCCTGATCGACACCGACGGGCGGGTGCTGCTGACCCGCCGGCCGGAAGGCAAGAAGCTGGCCGGATTGTGGGAGTTTCCCGGCGGCAAGCTGCACGAGGGGGAAACGCCCGAGGCCGCGCTGATCCGCGAACTGGCCGAGGAGCTGGGCATCGCGGTCGCCGGCAACTGCCTGGCGGCCTTCGCCTTCGCCTCCCACGCCTATCCGACCTTCCACCTGCTGATGCCGCTCTATCTCTGCCGCCGCTGGCGCGGCACGCCGCAGCCGCTGGAGGGGCAGACGCTCGCCTGGGTGCGGCCGGAGAAGCTGGCCGACTACCCGATGCCGCCGGCCGACCGGCCGCTGGTGCCGCTGCTGCGCGACTTCCTGTAGGAGGGGAGATGTCCGAGCCCGAGCCCGCCAACCCCACCGCCTGCCTGATCGTGATCGGCAACGAGGTGCTGTCCGGCCGCACCCAGGACGCCAATCTGCGCCACCTCGCGGTGCGGCTGGGCGCGCTGGGCATCCCGCTGCGCGAGGCGCGGGTGATCCCCGACGTGCCGGACGTGATCGTGCGCACCGTCAACGAGGTGCGGGCGGCGTTCGACCACGTGTTCACCACCGGCGGCATCGGCCCGACGCATGACGACATCACCAGCGAATGCATCGCCGCCGCCTTCGGCGTGCCGTGGGAACCGCATGCGGAAGCCTGGGCCAAGATGGCCGCCGCCTATCAGCCCGGCGAGTTCAATGCCGCCCGCCAGCGCATGGCAACGATGCCGCGCGGCGCGCGGCTGATCGAGACCACGATCTCGATTGCGCCCGGCTTCTCGATCGGCAATGTCCATGTGATGGCCGGGGTGCCGCGGGTTATGCAGGCGCAGTTCGAAAGCCTCGCGCCGCATCTCGGGCGCGGACGACCGGTGATCTCCCGCGCCGTGCACACCCGCGGCGTGCCGGAGGGGCGGATCGCCGAGGGGCTGGCGGCGATCCAGGCGCGCTATCCGGCGCTCGACCTCGGCAGCTACCCGTATTACCGCACCCACGGCAACGGCGTCGCGATCGTCGCCAAGGGCACCGACGCGGCGGCGGCCGAGCGCGCCATCGCCGAGGTCACGGCGCTGATGCGCGATCTGGGCGGCGAGCCGGTCGCCGGCGAACCGGCGGAGTGAAAGGCGGACCAGCATGCCGATCAGCGACCCCGTCCCGCGCACGCCACTGCACCGGCGCCGCATCACGCTCGACGGCTACCGCCGGGCGGACGGGCTGTTCGACATCGAGGCCGAGATCACCGACTGCAAATGCTACGAGATCAATGTGGAGGGCCGCACCGCCGGGCCGGACGCGCCGCTGCACCACATGCGCCTGCGCATCACCGTCGATGAAGGCCTGCTGATCCACGCCGCCGAGGCGGCGACGGAGGCCGGGCCGTACCTGGCCTGCGGCGGCGGCGCCGCCAGCTTCGCCGGGCTGGTCGGCCTGACCGTCCGCCCCGGCTTCGTGCGGGAGGCGATGGTGCGGCTGGGCGGCCCCGCCGGCTGCACCCATATCCGCGAACTGGTGCAGCAACTGGGCACGGTCGCCCACCAGACCTTGTTCGGCCAGCGCAGCCGCCCGCCGAACGATGCCGCGATCGCCGCGCGCATGATCGATTCCTGCCACGCCTATGCCGCCGACGGCCCGGTGGTGCGCCGGCGCTGGCCGCAGCTCTATACCGGGCCGGACCGGGTCGCCGCCGACTGAGCATCCTCCGCCGGCGTGCGCAGGGTCAGCGCCAGGGCGTGCAGCCCGCCGGCGAACTCCGCCGCCAGCGCCGCGTGCACGGCGCGGGAGCGGGCGACCCGCGACAGTCCGGTGAATCCCGCCGACACGACCAGCACGCTGTAATGCGTCTGCCCGCCGGGGGCCGCCCCGGCATGGCCGGCATGGCGGGCGCTGTCGTCCTGCACAGCCATGCGCAGCGGGGCGAAGCGGTCGGTCAGCAGTGCGGCGATGCGGTCGGCGCGGTCGGTCATGCGGCGGGATATGCCGCCGTCTTTTCCCCCTTTGCAAATGCCGCCGGCCGCCGCACATATCGGCCAGAATGACCCGACGCACTCCGCCGCGCCCCCGGGCCTACGCGCCGGACCCGGACGCGCCGGGCCGGCCGTGCGACATGCCCGGCTGCGGCGCCCACGGCGAATACCGGGCGCCGCGATCGCGCACTTCGCTTCGCGAATACTGGTGGTTCTGCCTGGAGCACGTGCGCGCCTACAATGCCGCCTGGGATTTCTACAAGGGCATGTCCCCGGCGCAGATCGAGGCGGAGATGCGGGCCGACACGCACTGGCAGCGGCCGACCTGGCCGCTCGGCCATCTCGGCGCGCGGCTGGACGAGGCGATCCGGCGCGACCCGCTGCACGTGCTGAACGCCGGCTTCCGCCGGGCCGAGCGGGAGCGGCGGGCGGCGGCGGAAACCCCGGCCGACCTGCGCGAGCCGCTGGCGACGCTCGGCCTCGGCTGGCCGCTGACGCTCGCGGACCTCAAGTCGCGCTACAAAGAACTGGCAAAGCTGCATCACCCCGACGCCAATAACGGCGACCGCGCCGCCGAAGAACGGCTGAAGACCATCAATCTCGCCTATGCCACGCTGCGCGGCCGGCTCGCCCAGGCGGCGCCGCTGGCGGCGACCGGCTGACCGCGATGCCGCCGACCTGCGCTGCACCGCCTTGCCTACCCAGACACCCCGTTGCGGCGTAATCTGCCGCCCGACGAACCACAGGACCGCTGGCCGATGAACAAGCTTGCCGCCGTGCCCGACAGCCGCGCCCTGCCCACCTCCGCGATCAGCCTGCCGGATACCACCGTCGTGGCGCGCGAGGCATTCGGCGTGGAGAGCGACATGGAGGTGCCGGCCTTTTCCGAGCGCACCGAGCACGTCCCCGACATCGACCCGGCCTACCGCTTCGACCGGGAGACCACGCTCGCCATCCTCGCCGGCTTCGCGTTCAACCGCCGCGTCATGATCCAGGGCTATCACGGCACCGGCAAATCGACGCATATCGAGCAGGTGGCGGCGCGCCTCAACTGGCCGTGCATCCGCGTCAACCTCGACAGCCACATCAGCCGCATCGACCTGATCGGCAAGGATGCGATCGTGCTGAAGGACGGCAAGCAGGTGACGGAATTCCGCGAGGGCCTGCTGCCCTGGGCGCTGCAACATCCCTGCGCGCTGGTGTTCGACGAGTATGATGCCGGCCGGCCGGACGTGATGTTCGTGATCCAGCGCGTGCTGGAGGTTGAGGGCAAGCTGACGCTGCTCGACCAGAACCGGGTGATCCGGCCGCATCCGGCATTCCGCCTGTTCTCGACTGCGAACACGGTCGGGCTGGGCGACACCACCGGGCTCTATCACGGCACGCAGCAGATCAACCAGGGCCAGATGGACCGCTGGAACATCGTCGCCACCCTGAACTACCTGCCGCACGCGCAGGAAACCGAGATCGTGCTGGCCAAGCTCGGCATCGATGCCGGCGACAAGGCGATGAAGAAGCGGGTCGAGAGCATGGTGGCGCTGGCCGACCTGACGCGCGCCGGCTTCATCAACGGCGACATCTCCACCGTGATGTCACCGCGCACCGTCATCACCTGGGCGGAGAACACGCGCATCTTCGGCGATGTCGGCTTCGCGTTCCGGCTGACCTTCCTGAACAAATGCGACGAGGCGGAACGCAGCACGGTGGCGGAATATTACCAGCGCTGCTTCAACGAGGAGATCCCGACCGGGGCGCTGGCGCGGAAGATCGCGTAGACCGCCATGGCAGCGACCGCCAAGGACAACCCCCGCGCCGAGGACTTCAAGCGCGCCACCGCCGGCACGCTGCGGGCGATCGCGCAGAGCAACGAGGTGCAGGTGGCTTTCCAGCCCGGCCCCTCGGGGCTGGCCGGCAAGCGGGCGCGGCTGCCGCTGCCGACGCGCGCCCTGCCGGCGGCCGAGATGGCGCGGCTGCGCGGGGTCGCCGACAGTCTCGCGCTGCGGGTGCGCCACCACGACGATGCCGTCCACGCCGCCCGCATGCCCGCCCAGCGCGACGCCCGCGACGCCTATGACGCGCTGGAACAGGCGCGCGTCGAGGTGGTCGGCGCCCGCCACATGGCGGGCGTGGCCGCCAATCTGCGCGCCCATCTGGCCGAGACGTGCGAGGCCGAGGGCTACGACCGCATGACGAAGCGGGAGCAGTTGCCGGTCGCCGCCGCGCTGTCGCTGCTGGCGCGCGAGCGCATGTCCGGGGAGCACAGCCCGGAGGCGGCCGGCCGCGCGCTGGAGCAGTGGCGCGACACGCTCGGCCCGGCCGCCGAGCGGGCGCTGGACGAGATGGCGCGCACCCAGGACGAGCAGGCGGCGTTCGCCCGCGCCGCCCGCAAGCTGCTCGCCGCCCTCGACCTCGCCGAGGCCGAGGCCGAACCGGAGCAAGGGGACGAGGCGGAGGCCGGCGCCGAGCAGTCCGGCCCGCAGGACGCGAGCCAGGACAGCGAGGGCGACAGCCAGAGCGAGAGCGAGAGCACGCTCGGCGCCGAGCCGGAGGAGATGCAGGGCGACGCCGCCGAGGAGGACGACAGCGAGGACGCCGAGGACGAGGCCGCGACCGCGCAGGGGGAGGACAAGCCGAGCGGCCCGCAGCCCCGCCGCGACCGTCCGGCCGCGGACAACGAGGCCGCCTATCGCGCCTTCACCCGCGCCTTCGACGAGGAGATCGGCGCCGAGGACCTGGTCGATCCGGATGAGCTGACGCGGCTGCGCCAGCAGCTCGACCAGCAGTTGCAGCATCTGCAGGGGGTGGTCGCCAAGCTGGCCAACCGCCTGCAACGCCGCCTGCTGGCGCAGCAGCAGCGCGCCTGGGATTTCGACCTGGAGGAAGGGCTGCTGGATGCCGGCCGGCTGGCCCGGGTGGTGGTCAACCCGCTCCTCGCGCTGTCCTACAAGCGCGAGCGCGACACCGAATTCCGCGACACCGTGGTGACGCTGCTGATCGACAATTCCGGCTCCATGCGCGGCCGGCCGATCACCGTCGCGGCCATGTGCGGCGACATCCTGGCGCGCACGCTGGAACGCTGCGCGGTCAAGGTGGAGGTCCTGGGCTTCACCACCCGCGCCTGGAAGGGCGGCCAGTCGCGCGAGCGCTGGGTGGCCGAGGGCAAGCCGCGCAACCCCGGCCGGCTGAACGATCTGCGCCACATCATCTACAAGGCGGCGGACGCGCCGTGGCGGCGGGCACGCAAGAATCTCGGCCTGATGCTGCGCGAAGGCCTGCTGAAGGAGAACATCGACGGGGAGGCGCTGCTGTGGGCCTATCGCCGCCTGCTGGCGCGGGCGGAGCACCGCCGCATCCTGATGGTGATCAGCGATGGCGCGCCGGTCGATGACAGCACGCTGTCGGTCAATCCTGGCAATTACCTGGAGCGCCATCTTCGGGAAGTGATCCGCGACATCGAGTCGCGCGACTTCGTCGAACTCATCGCCATCGGCATCGGCCACGACGTGACGCGCTACTACCGCCGCGCCGTCACCATCGTGGACGCCGAGGAACTCGGCGGCACGATGATGAAGAAGCTGACCGAACTGTTCGACGAGGACGCGGCGCTGGCCTGGGCGCGCGCGGCGGCGGAGCGGGCGCCGCTGGTCGCCTGAGCGCATGTGAGGCAATGCGCGAGGGTTCAGAAACCGGCCGCCCGCCTCGCCGTCAATCCGCACCGATCCACCGCGCCGCAGCCTCCGCCGTATCCTCGGGGCGGGTGTTGAACGCGATCGCCGCCCTCGGGGCGCCCTGGTGGACGGCGTTCACGACCCGCTCGAAGAACCGCAGGCTCCTGGGAGGAAGGCGCAGGCCGCCGCCGACCACGACGCAGTCATAGGCTGTCCTGGCCAGTTGCGCCGCCAGCATCGCGATGCCGGTATCGTCCGGGGCGATCATGCAGAGGTCGGCGTCCCAGCCGCGTTCGGTCATCGTCGCCGCGGCGATGTCGATGCCCGCGTTGATCTTGTCGGCGTTGAACCCCGGCGGCAGGGACGGATCGGAGAAATCGACGGTTTCCGGCTTCTGCCCAACGAACAACACACGTGTCATGATCAGGCTTCCTTTGGTTTGCAGGCGTTTCCGGGCGGGTATTGGCGGCCGGGGCGACGAGCCGGCCGGAGACGACCGCGCCGATCAGCCCCTGGCCCATTGGGCGGCGGCGTCGCGGGCGAAGTCGCGGTACGATCGCGGCGCACGGCCGAGCAGGGCGGTGAGCCGTTCGACGCCGTCGCGATCGGCCGCCGCGCCGTCGCTTTGGTAACGCTGGAACATCAGGCGCAGGTCCAGCGCGTGCCAGCCGGGCAATACGGCCTTCATCCGCTGCTCCATGACCACGAGATCGTCGCCGCCGTAGCGGACGGTCCGACCGAGCACCTCGCTCCAGATCGCCGCGATGGCCTCCCCGGTCAAGCTGTCGGGTCCGACGAGATCATAGGCGTCGTGGGGCCGCGGCCCCGGTGCCTGCTCGCGCCGCAGCAGCTCGGCCGTGGCGGCGGCGGCAATGTCGCGGATATCGACCATCGACA
>JAKBCB010000154.1 GCA_021808185.1 Pseudomonadota bacterium | reverse complement strand
GGCGGCGCCGAAGAAGATGGTCGGCCACCGGCAGACGCTGAAGCAGCACTTCGAGGCGGCGAACACCACGCATGACGGCCACCTGACGAAGGACCAGGCGACCGCGGCGAAGTGGTCGTACGTGACCAAGAACTTCGATGCGATCGACACCGCCAAGGCCGGCTACGTCACCAGCGACGAGATCAGCGCCTTCGCGAAGGCACATCACGTCGCCGCCAAGAAGAAGACCACGCCGGTGGCGGCGCCTGCCTCCAACGGCTGATTTCCGCCGCGATCAGCCCCGGTCCTGGCCGCTCCGCCCGCATGCGCGGGGCGGTCAGGCCGCTGCCGCGATCCGGGCGCGGCTGCGCATCAGCGGCTGGATGCGGTGGCCAAACTGCTCGACGCCGATCAGAAAGTCGTCGAACGTCAGCATGACGCCGCCCACGCCGGGGATCGTCGCCATCTCGTCCAGCATTTTCGCGACATTGGCGTAGGAGCCGATCAGCCGGCCGAAGCGTGTCGGCACCGGCCCTTCATCGGTGTAGGCGCTGGCCATCTGGGCGATCCGCCCGCCCGTCGAGGTCGCGCTCGCCTGCTTGTCGGCCCCCGCCTGCTCGGAGGCCCATTGCAGCGCCTCCATGTCCACGCCCGCCTTGTAGTGCTCCCATTTCGCCATGGCGGCCGCGTCCGTCTCGTCGGCGATGATCATCACCAGCAGATAGGCACCGACCCGCCGCCCGGTGCGGCCGGCCTCCGCCACCAGTCGCGCGACGGTGGGGGCGCAGCGCAGCGGCGCGTTGATGCCCTCGCTGCCGACGAAATTGTAATCGGTGTATTCGGCGGCGAATTTTACCCCTTTTTCGCTCTGCCCGGCGGTCATCAGCGCGATTTTTGACGACGGCGGCGGGCTCAGGCGGCAGTCGTTCATGGTGAAGAAGTCGCCCTTGAAATCGGATTGCCCCGAGGTCCAGAGCTGCTGCATGACCTGCACGTATTCCGCGAGGTACTCGTAGCGCCGGGCGAAGTGCACTTCGCCCGGCCACAGCCCCATCTGTTCGTATTCGGCCTTCTGCCAGCCGGTGACGAGGTTGATACCGAAACGGCCGTGGGAGATGCTGTCGATCGTCACTGCCATGCGCGCCACCAGCGCCGGCGGCAGCGTGAGTACCGCGACCGAGGCGAGCAACTGAATGCGCGACGTCACCGCCGCGAGTCCCGCCATCAGGGTGAAGGACTCGAGGTTGTGGTCCCAGAACTCGCTGGGGCCGCCGAAGCCGCGCAGCTTGATCATCGACAGCGCGAAGTCGAACCCGTACGCCTCGGCCTTCTCCACAATGGCGCGGTTAAGCGCGAAGCTCGGCTTGTACTGCGGCGAGGTGGTGGAGATCAGCCAGCCATTGTTGCCAATGGGGATAAAAACGCCGATATCCATGGCACGCCTCCGTTCCGGGCAAATTTGTTCGCCCAGATTGGTCGCAAGCGCGGTGCCACCGGATAAAGCGGCGCAAAATCAGGCAAATATGTCCGACCATTCTCCGAATGCCCGATTGTACGTCGCGATTCAGAGGCAGTCGCCCGCTTTAGTGGCGATTACGCCTGTCCGGTGCCGAACGCCCGCAGCCAGGTATCGACCGCCGCCGTCACCGTCGCGTCGATCTCCGCCTCGGCCGGGGCCGGCGGGATCGCGAGGCTCGCGCGCATGAACACGCCCGAGCGCAGCAGCGCCATGAACTGCTGGGTGGCCACGTCCAGATCGGCCGCGCGCACCAGCCCCGCCTGTTGTTGCAGTGCCATCCAGGATCGCACCAGGCCGCAGAACTTCGCCGGCCCCGCCGCGTGGAACGCCCGCCCCAGCTCGGGAAACCGCTCGCTCTCGGCCAGCGCGATCCGGTAGATCGCCAGTGTCCGCTCCTTGAGCATAAAGCGCAGCACGCGCTGGCCGATCGCCTCCAGCGCCGCGC
Source organism: Pseudomonadota bacterium (assembly GCA_021808185.1). GTDB lineage: Bacteria > Pseudomonadota > Alphaproteobacteria > Acetobacterales > Acetobacteraceae > CAJCJG01. Next base: position 6,260 of record JAKBCB010000154.1, on the reverse strand, counting down.
GCAGATCGGCCACATGCTCCGGGAACACCGAGGCATCGAGGCTGGTGGTCAGGCCACGCTCGCGCACGATGGTGGCGAACAACTCGTCCTTGGAGGCGAAATACGCATACAGCGTCGCCTTGGACACATTGGCCCGGCGCGCCACCGCCTCCATGCTGACCGCGCCGTAGCCGTGCGCCAGGAACAGGTCCGTCGCCGCGTCCAGCACCTGTCGGCGCTTCGGCGACTCCTCGGGCGGCGCTTCGGTGGGATGCAGGACGGTCTGACTCATGCGGCCTAGGTGGGGCAGGGCAGGGGGGCTCGTCAAGGGTGAACTGAACGGTTCAGTTCATCCTTGACACCCCGGCATGGCGACATCATCTTCCGCCCACTGAACTGAACGGTTCGGTTCACCCCGAAGGCGCCGCCCCATGAATGCCATCTCCGAGAAACCCAGCCCCAGCACCGCCGAGGCGCAGAGCCAGGACACCGGCGCTCGGCCGCGCCCGGCGCATCTGATCACCCCAGCCAGCGGCCGCGCCCGCAAATGGCTGCTGCGCGCCGGCATCGCCACCGTTCTGCTGGCCGGTGGCGCGGGTGTGGGGACGTGGTGGATCGCGGAAGGCCGCTTCATCGAGAGCACGGACAACGCCTACGTTCAGGGCGACATCGCCGTGCTCGGCCCGCGCATCGAGGGCGACGTGGTGGCGATCCATGTGGCGGACAACCAGATCGTGCACGCGGGCGATCCGCTCATCACGCTCGATCCGACGGACTGGCAGGCGCGGCTCGATCAGGCACGCGGCGCGGTCGCCGAGGCCGCCGCCGCCATCCTCACCGCCCGCCAGCAGGTCTTGCAGGCTGGCGCGGCGATCGATCAGGCGGATGCGATGATCGTCCAGGCGCAGGCCGAGGCGGTGCGCGCCGAGGCCGATGCCGGCCGCTCCGGCGCCCTGACCTCCGCCGGCTGGACCTCGCGGCAGACCAACGATGCCAAGATCGCCGACGAGCGCAAATCCGCCGCCGCCGTCGCCGCCGCGCGGGCGCAGAAGGAAAGCGCCGTGCAGTCCCTCGCGGTCGCCCGCGCGCAAGTGACGCAGGCGGAGGCGCGCAAGGTCTCGCTGGACGCGGCGGAGAAACTGGCCGAACGCAACCTCGGCTACACCGTGATCCGCGCCCCGTTCGATGGCATCGCCGGCAACCGCGCCGCCCAGCTTGGCCAGCACGTCGGCCCCGCGCTGCAACTGATCTCCGTCACGCCGCTGCGCCAGCAACTCTACGTCGTCGCCAACTTCAAGGAGACGCAGCTTCGCCGCATGCTGCCGGGCCAGAAAGTGCTGCTCACGCCAGACATCGACCCGGACGGCGCCATCGAGGCGCGGGTGGACAGCCTGGCGCCCGCCACCGGCGCCTTGTATTCGCTGCTGCCGCCGGAGAACGCGACCGGCAACTTCACCAAGGTCGTCCAGCGCGTGCCGGTGAAGATCCGCATCGACGCCGACACCGCGGCCCACGCGCCCTGGCTGCGCGCCGGCCTGTCGGTGACGGCCGAAGTGGATACGCGCGGGCCGGAGGCGGTGCGCCACGGGCTGCTCGGCAGCATCGCCGCCCTGCTCGGCCTGGGCTGAGCGCTCATGTCCGGCATCGCGAACGCCCCCGCCGAGCGGACGATCAGCTGGCGCCAGTGGTTCGGCTTCATGGCGATGGTGTTCGGGATGTTCATGGCGATCCTGGACATCCAGATCGTCAGCGCCTCGATCAGCGACATCCAGGCCGGCCTGTCGGCCAGCCCGGACGAGGCGGCCTGGGTGCAGACCAGCTACCTGATCGCCGAGATCGTGATGATCCCGCTGTCGGGCTGGCTTTCGCGCCTGCTGTCCACGCGCGTGCTGTTCACCCTCAGCGCCGCCGGCTTCACCCTGTTCTCGATCCTCTGCGCGAGTGCCACCAGCCTCGGTGCCATGGTGACGTATCGCGCGCTGCAAGGGTTCATCGGCGGGGCGATGATCCCTACCGTGTTCGCCACCACCTTCCTGCTGTTCCCTGGCGCGCAGCGCGCCAAGATGTCGGTGCTGATCGGGCTGACGGCGACGCTCGCGCCCACCATCGGCCCCACGCTGGGCGGCTGGCTGACGCAGGAACTCTCCTGGCACTGGCTGTTCCTCATCAACGTGCCGTTCGGCATCATGGTCGCGGTGGCGGTGTGGCTGCTGCTGGACATCGACCGGCCGAACCCGGCGCTGGCGCGCAGCTTCGATCTGTTCGGGCTGACCATGATGGCGGGCTTCCTCGGCGCGCTGGAATACGTGCTGGAGGAGGGCAACCGGAATGATTGGTTTCAGGACGAGACCATCGCGCTGCTCGCCGCGGTGTCCGCGATCTGCGGCGCGCTGTTCTTCTGGCGGATGCTGAAGCAGCGCGACCCGATGGTGGATCTGCGCGCCTTCGCCAACCGCAACTTCGCCGCCGGCTGCGTGTTCAGTCTGGTGATGGGCACGGGGCTTTATGGCGCGGTGTATGTGGTGCCGGTGTTCCTCGGGCGCGTGCGCGGCTACAACTCGATGCAGATCGGCGAGACGATGTTCGTGACCGGCGTTGCGATGTTCCTCTCCGCGCCGATTGCCGGCAAGCTCGCGGCCAAGGTGGATCTGCGCCGGATGCTGGCCGCCGGGCTGCTGATGTTCGGCATCTCGCTGTGGTGGCTTGGCCATTTCACCAACCAGTCCTCGTTCTGGGAGATGATGCTGCCGCAGGCGCTGCGCGGCTTCTCGATGATGTTCATCATGCTGCCGACCAATCAGTTGGCGCTCGGCACGCTGCCGCCGCTGCAACTGAAGAACGCGTCCGGGCTGTACAACCTGATGCGCAATCTCGGCGGCGCCATCGGGCTGGCGCTCATCAACACCATCGCGTCCTCGCGCCTGGATCAGCACCGGCTGCACCTGGACGAGCAGGTCACGTGGGCGCGACCGGCGGCGCAGAACATGGTCAATCAGATGACCTGGGCGCTCACGCCCGGCCTGAACGGCAATGCCCAGCTCGCGGCGCTCAGGCGTATCAGCCTGATGGTCGAGCGCGAGGCCATGACGCTGACCTATAACGACGTCCTGCTGCTGATGTCGGTGGCGTTCTTCGTGGCGCTGCCGCTGACGCTGTTCCTGGCCAAACCCAAGCCTGCGGCCGCCCCGGTCGAGGCGCATTAAGGCGGGGATCGCCGCGCCTAAGTCAGCCATTGTCCAGTGGCACTCAAAAATTCTTTAGAATGAGTCCGGATGAAGTCCCGAACCGATCTCCCCATTTAATCGTGGTGATCGAATAAACGTGCGGCCAAGCTGGACTTGGTCAGCACGAAAGGAGGAAAAATGCGCAGTTTGATGTTGGCGTCCATGGCGACGTTTGCATTGGCCCTGGTGCATCCGGCCTTTGCCCAGAGTCAGCCCGGCCCGAAGGGCGAGGTGCTCTCCCAGATCCCGCCCGGCGTGACCGAAGCACAACCCTGGCAACCGGCGGCGCCGCATGGCCAGGGCATCGAGCGGCAGGGTCAGGCAACCCGCGCCCAGGATTCCGCCGCCGGCGAGATCTCGGCCGAGCAAGTGCAGTAGCCCGCCTTGCCTCGGCGGTGGGGGCCGGCCTCGGCCGGCCTTCCCCGGCGGGGCGGGACCATGTGGATCATTCGGGTCCCGTGTGGTCGTGCTCGATGAACATCACGCAGTTCTTGCCGGATAGCTTGGCCGCGTACATCAGCTGATCGGCCGTCGCCATGGCGCGGCCGGCATCGCGTGGCGGGGTGCCGAAGCGCACCGCGCCCACCGAGGCGGTGACGGGCCAGCCCAGCGCCTGCATCCGCGCCCCAACCGCCTCGCGCACGCGATGTGCCGCGTTCACCGCCGGTGTGCCGACCGGGGCGGTCAGCAACATGGCGAACTCGTCGCCGCCGATGCGCGCCACGAGGTCCGCCCGCCGCGCCACCGCCCGCATCGCTTGCGCCGCCGCGTGCAGCGCCCGGTCGCCGACGACATGGCCGAACACGTCGTTGACCGCCTTGAAGCCGTCGAGATCCAGATAGATCAGCGCGAACGCCTCGCCGTGCCGCCGCTGCCCGGCGATCGCGCGGTCGAGCGCGTCGAGCAGGGCGGAGCGGTTGGCAAGGCCGGTCAGAGAGTCGGTCAGCGCCAGGGTGCGCACATGGTTCATCGCGCGATGCAGTTCCAGCGTCGTCATCGCCGTGCGCGCCAGGGCCGCCAGCGTCTCGCGCTGGTCGGCGGGCAGGTCGCGCGGTTCGTGGCCGATGACGCAAAGCGCGCCGAGCGCGAAGCCTTCAACATTCAGCAGCGGAACCCCGGCATAGAAGCGGACATGCGGCGGACCGGTTACGAACGGGTTGTCGGCAAAGCGTGCGTCGGCCGTCGCGTCCGCGACCACCAGCGGCGTCGTGCCGTGGATCGCGTAGGCGCAGAACGCCTGCTCACGCGGGATCTCGGCGATGTCGATGCCGGCGCGGGCCTTGACCCATTGGCGGTCGCTGTCGATCAGCGAGATCAACGCCATCGGGCTGCCGGTCAGCCGCGCCGCCAGGGCCGCGATCTCGTCATAGGCGGCCTCGCAGGCGGTATCGAGGATGTCGTAGGTGCGAAGCGAGGCCAGCCGCTCCATCTCGTTCGGCGGCAGGGGCGCAGCGGGCAAAATCAGGCCTCCGTGAACGACGCCCCGGCGGGCGTCCGCCGGGGCAGCCTGGGCAAAACTGCATACCACAATGCGGAAGCGATCCAATGGCGGCCAAATAAATATGACAAAAGCCAACATTCCCCGCCGCCGCCCCCGCCACCTGCGCCCAGGCGCCGCCGGCAACTCGGGCGCTTGGCGGGCATGGACTTGCGCGCCCGCTCGGTTCAGGTTGCGGTCCCATTTTTCGACGGAGAACCGCATGCGCCCGTCCGCCGACGACGAGCCCGAGACCCCCGAACCCGTGGAGCCGCAGACCCCCGGCGAGCCGGACAGCAACAAGACGCTGTCCTCGCCGATCAACGAGCTGGAACAGCGCCTGCTGAAACAGCGCAAGGTGCTGATCTTCGGCGCGATCAACGACAAGGTGGCGCGGGATGTCACCGGTCGGCTGCTGGCGCTGTCCGGCGCCTCGTCCGACCCGATCGACGTGTACGTGAACTCGCCGGGCGGGCATGTCGAGAGCGGCGACACCATCCACGACATGATCCGCTTCGTGGACAGCGTTGCCCCGGTGCGGGTGATCGGCACTGGCTGGGTGGCCAGCGCCGGCGCGCTGATCTACCTCGCCGGGCGCAAGGACCGGCGGCTGTGCCTGCCCAACACGCGCTTCCTGCTGCATCAGCCGATGGGCGGCGTGCGCGGCCCGGCGGTGGATATCGGCATCGAGGCGCGCGAGATCGTCAAGATGCGCGAGCGCCTCAATCGCCTGATCGCGCGGGAAACCGGCCAGCCGTACGAAAAGGTCGAGGTCGATACCGACCGCAACTACTGGTTGAGCGCCGAGGAAGCCATCGCCTACGGCATTGTCGGCCGGGTCATCCGTTCGCTGGCCGATCTGGCCGCGTAGAACACCCCCGCCATCCCCGCCGTCGCGGCGGGGATGGCGGCCGGCATTCGGCACTGAACACCGCGCGGCGATGAGGGGACGGAAAACATGACGGATCACGTGCGCTGGGGCGTCATCAGCACGGCGAAGATCGGGCGCGAGAAAGTGCTGCCCGCGATGCAACGCTCCGAGCGCTGCACCATCGCGGCCATCGCCTCGCGCGATCTGGCGGCAGCGCGAAAGGTCGCGGATCAGCTGGGCATCCCGACCGCCTATGGCAGCTACGAGGAACTGCTCGCCGACCCGAGCATCGAGGCGATCTACAACCCGCTGCCCAATCACCTGCACGTTCCCTGGACCATCCGCGCGATGGAAGCGGGCAAGCATGTGCTGTGCGAGAAGCCCATCGCGCTGAACGCCGCCGAGGCAGCGCAGCTGATCGAGGCGCGGGCGCGCACCGGCAGGCTGGTCGCCGAGGCGTTCATGGTGCGGCAGAACCCGCAATGGGTCCGCGCGCGCGCGCTGGCCCGCGCCGGGGCCTTGGGCGAGGTGCGGGCCATCCAGACCTGCTTCACTTACCATCTCGTCGATCCGGCCAACGTGCGCAACCAGGCCGATATCGGCGGCGGCGGCATGATGGACATCGGCTGCTACGCCATTGCCACCGCCCGCTACATCTTCGGCGCCGAGCCCACGCGCGTCGCCGCGCTGATCGACCGCGATCCCGCGA